>DASYHQ010000037.1 GCA_035998445.1 Tepidisphaeraceae bacterium
GGCGTTCTTCTTGGTCATGGAGCTCATCTCCTCCAGGCTGCTGCTGGTCTCCTCCAAGGCCGCCGCCTGCTCGGACGCACCCTGGGCGAGCGACTGGCTGCTGCTGGAGACCTGCCCGGCCGCCGACGACGTCTGCTCGGCCCCGGCCGACAGCGTGTTGGCCATGCGCGACAGTACCGAGTTCAAGCTCCGCACGATGAAGAAGCCCATCGCGATTGAGACGGCGATCGCGCAACCCACACCAATGCCGACGCCGGTCTTGCCCGCCGCGACCGCGGCATGCGCCTCGGCGCTGATCGTCTCACCGTTCTTGCGGTTCCACTCCGCGATTTCGTCCATCGCCTTCTGGGCCTTCTCGAAAGCCGGGTGTGCCGCGGTGTGGTACGCTTCCATCGCTTCTTTGGACTTCAGGTCATGGCTGAACTTCACCACCGTGCCCATGGCCGTCAGCCATTCGCGCCGTGCCGCAGCGATGGCGTCGAACATCTTGCGGTCCACGTCCAGCGCGATCGTGGCGTCGTACTGTTTGCTGACGTCGTCGAGATCCGCCTTCGTCTTGGCCATCTCCGCTTCGACCAGCGTGATTTCCTGCGCGTCCTGGGCGATCACGTGCTTCAGCAGCAGCCCGCGGTTCTGCTGCATCAGCGCCACCATGCGGCCGGAGAGGAACGTGCCGGGCAACGCGTCGGCCGACATGCGGTCGGACGCCGACCCGATCGTGACGAGCTGGTAAAACGCGAACGCGCCGAGCACGGTCGCGACGAGCGTGGCGCCGGTAAAGCCTAGAATGACGCGCTTGCCAATGGTCATGGACATGACGAACTCCCGAGAAAAGATGTTTGAAGAATTACCAATGAGATGAGCGACGCTACGCAGCGGCGCCGAGCGTACCGGCGAGCGTGTCGCTGACGAGGACACGGTCGATGTCGAGCAGGATCTTCACTGCCTGGCCGACCTTGCCCATGCCGAGGATGAAGTCGGTGGGGACCGCAGAGCCAAAGGTCGGCGCCGGTTCGATCTGACCGGCGGCGATGTTCAACACTTCAGCGACGCGATCGACCACGATGCCGGTGCTGAACTTGCGCCCGTCCTGCGTGATCTCGACGACGATGATGCACGTCTCCTCGGTCCGCTCGACCGTCGGCATGCCGAACTTGGCGCGCAGGTCGACGATGCTGATCACCTGCCCGCGCAAATTGATCACGCCGCGAACGTAGCAGGGCGTGCGTGGGACGGCCGTGATGTCCATGTAGCCGATGATCTCGCGGACCTTGAGGATCTCGAGGCCGTAACCCTCGTTCCCGAGGCCGAAGGTGAGGTACTTGCCCGCATGGGCGGACTGGCTATGCGTTTCGATTGGTTCTGACATGCGAGACGGTCCTTGGAAGTGATCGGTTGCCTAGATTACGCTGCAGTTATATTCGTCGTAAAAGATATGTTTCTTGAGCCGCAGCAGTTTTTCTTGAAGTCCGAAATTTATTGGACGCGTGTGTAAGTTGTAGTCAGGGCACTAACTTAAGTGCGTGCTATCCCGGAAGCGCGTCCGCGCTTGAACCTTCGACCTATCGCGGAGTGAGGGTGAACAATCCGGCGTTCGCAGGCGGGTGCGTGTTTGAAGCTACCGAACCCGACGCAGGACTTCGCGGCCGAACGTTTCGATGAAGCGCTCTTGTTCCGGCCCGACCTCGTGCAGGTAGATCGCGTCGAACCCGCGGGCGAAGTCGTTGCGGATCCACTCGGCGTGGCGGTCGAGGTCGGACGAGATGCGGACCGACTTGTCCATGTCCTCGGGACGTACATGCTCGGCCGCGGCGGCGAGCTGCGCGGGGTGCCGCAGGTCGGTCGTCACGCTGCTGGGCAGCGCGTTCGTGCGCCACTCATCGAACGCGGCGCCACGCGCCTCGGCATCGGTGGGGGCGTAGGCGACGTGCGCCTGGAGGTACATCGGCTTGCCGGCCCCGCCGTTGTCGCGGAACGCCGCCACCACCTTGTCCAACTGCTCGTCGGGCTGCACCACAGTGATCAGCGCATCGGCCCACGTCGCCACCCAGGCGGCCGTCGTCGGCGTTACCGCGGCGCCAACCAATTCCGGCGGGCGCGCCGGGCGCGTCCACAGCTGCGCTTCTGAAACCGTCACGTGACCGCGGTGCGTGACGGTTTGGCCGGACCAAAGTTGGCGGATGACCTCGACCGACTCGCGCAGGCGGTCGTTGCGTTCATGCTTCGTCGGCCAGCGATCGCCGGTGATGTGTTCGTTGATCAGCTGTCCCGAGCCAACCGCGATCCAGAACCGTCCGGGGAACATGACCTCGATCGTCGCGGCCGCCTGCGCGATGATCGCGGGGTGGTAGCGCTGCCCCGGCGCGTTCACGACGCCGAACGGCAGCGACGTCGTCGCCATCGCCGCGCCGAGCCACGACCATGCGAACCCGCTCTGGCCTTGCGACTCGCCGAACGGGGCGAAGTGGTCCGAGCACATGGCTGAATCGAAGCCCGCACGCTCGGCCTGCTGCACGAGGCGGAGCAATCGGTCGGGCGGGAACTGCTCATGGCTGGCATGAAAGCCAATCGAACGCGGTCGCTGCGCTGTCATAAGCCCTCCCGGCGTCCGAACCAGTGATATCCGTACGGTTCCAGCTTGATCGTCAACCGTCCGTCGGCCGACGGTGGGGCGGGCGCCTCGCCGCGACGGTCGCCGAACAAATGCCGCCAGACGGCGCCTTGACGAACGGCGCGAGGCAACTGCAACGTGACGGAGACGGGGCGATCGGCGAAGTTGTGCAGCGCCATGGCTGCGCCGCCGTCCCAGGTCGACAGGTGCGCCATCACTTCATTGCGGCGCGTCGCCAGCACCTGCCAAGTGCCCCAGCCGAACTCGGGCCACGCCTTGCGCGTTCGGATGGCGCGCGTGGTCCAGTGGAGGAACGACCGATCGTCCTTTTGCTGCGCCTGCACGTTCACCTGCAGGTAACCGAATGGCCCGTCGCGCAGCGGGCGGCGTGGTGCGCTCGACTCGTCGGCGGTGGTGAACCCACCCCCTGGGGCGTCGGACCATTGCATGGGCAGGCGCACCGCCTCGCGACCGCGGGCGCGCTGGTCGTCGCCAAGCCCGATCTCCTCGCCGTAGAACAACACCGGCGTGCCGGGCAGGCTGTACATCAGGCTGTACATCAGTTCCATGCGACGCCGGTCACCGTTGACCATGGGCGGAAAGCGCCTGCGCAGGCCGCGGTCGAAGAGCTGCATCGATTTCTTCGGTCCGAATGCGACGAAGACCTCTTCACGCTCGCGGTCGGTGAGCTTGTCGAACGACGCCTCGTCGTGGTTCTTAACGAAGTTCGCCCACTGCGACGCCGGCGGGATCTTGGGCAGCTTCCGCATC
Organism: Tepidisphaeraceae bacterium; assembly: GCA_035998445.1. NCBI lineage: Bacteria > Pseudomonadati > Planctomycetota > Phycisphaerae > Tepidisphaerales > Tepidisphaeraceae > Tepidisphaeraceae bacterium. Next base: position 3,383 of record DASYHQ010000037.1, read on the forward strand.
ACCTTGATCGCCGGCCGCGCGTCGCCACGGGCCAGCGCCAGGTGCAGGGCCTGGTTGAGCAGGAAGTTGAACAGCATGTGCATCTGTTCTCCACGCTCACCGAAATACTTCGCGAGCTTGTTGGCCGGCTCGTTCGCTTCCGCCAGCAACATGGCATCACCGCGCCGCCGGGACAGGAACGATCGTATGTCGCGCAGGTAGTCGTGCGGGTCGCGTACGGCCGGGTTCTCTGCACCGACCTGTTCGATCAGGAACGGGACCGCGTCGACGCGGAAGCCGGAAAGGCCCAGTTCCAGCCAGAACCCGATCACCTTGTGGATCTCGTTGCGCACGAGCGGGTTGTTGATGTTCAGGTCGGGCTGGTGCGGGTAGAAGCGGTGCATGTACCAGCGTTTGGCCACGCGGTCGTACGACCAGGTGGAGCTTTGCTGGCCAGGAAAGATGATGCCCTCGTCGGCGTCCTCAGGTTTGGCGTCGGCCCAGACGTAGAAGTCGTGGTAGATGCTGTCGCGGTCGCGCCGCGCGATCTGGAACCACGGGTGGTCGCTGGAGGTGTGGTTGACGACGAGGTCGGCGATGACGCGGATGCCGCGGTCGCGCGCGGTGCGTACGAGTTCGACGAGGTCGCCAAGCGTGCCGTACTTCGACGCGACGTTGAAGTAATCGGCGACGTCGTAACCGTGGTCCTGCTCTGGCGAGGGGTAGATGGGCATGAGCCAGAGGCACGTCACGCCAAGGTTCGCCAGGTAGTCCATTCGCCGCGTGAGCCCGTACAGGTCACCGACGCCGTCGCCGTTGGTATCCAGAAATGCCTGCGTGTCCACGCAATAGAGGATCGCGTTCTTCCACCACAGGTCGCTGGTTGCTTCGGTGCTCATGCCGTGGCCCCACGGTTCGGCCGGGGCGGCGCGACTATAACCCGGTCACAAGATGTGCGTAATCCACAAACTACGTGTCTTGACCGCCCGCAAAATCAAGATTGATCCGAAGCCCTCGATGTGCGGGAAGGACGTGCGGGCACCTCTGTCGTCGGTGCATGGACCGTACGCAAGGCCCAACGCTGGCGGACGTTCACGCGAGACCGCGGCGGCGACGCATTGGGTGACGGACCCCGATCAGCATTTGAAGGTGAAGGGGGACAGCCCATATCACCCAATCTTCCCAAACAAATCCAAAGGAAAAATTTGACCACTTCATACAACTGTTGTATGTATCAATACAACACATGTAAAGTGAATGTGTGAGACGGGTTCGGCGGCTAATTCAGCGGCAGCGGAGTCCCGTGCGCACATTTCACCTCACCCTCCACGAGGAACCTTCATGGCCCACTCTCGCCTAGTCGAATTTCTCGAACAACGCGTCCTGCTGTCTTCCACGACCGACAGCATCGGCTTGGCCAACGAGCCCAGTGCCTTAGCGATGGCGCTCAGCACCAGCGCCATCACGAACGTCGACAACCTGAACCGCGGGGTAAACGCGGCCTACACGGGGTCGAACGTTTACGTGAACTGGCGCCTCTTGAATACCGACCCCCATCAGATCGGCTTCAACGTCATGCGCAGCGTCAACGGCGCAACGGCCACGAAGGTGAACGCCACGCCGATCACGCATACCACCGACTTTGTCGACCCCCTTACCAATGTCCCCGCGGGCGCCACGCTGACCTATCAGGTGCAGAAGGTGATTGGCGGCGTCTCGACGTTGGAACCCGGTACGTCCACGGTCAGCACCAGCACCGCGGCAAACTACCGGACGTTGGACATCGGCACCTCGGGCGGCATGGTTGGCATTGGTGACCTCAATGGTGACGGCAACCTCGACTACGTCGTCCGCACGCCGGAGGGGTCGATGGACCCCAGCAGCTGGAGCACGAGCAGTAGCAATAAGCGTTACTGGCTTCGCGGGTTCCTGCACGATGGGTCGAACGCGTTCAACATCGATCTGGGAACGAACATCGAAGGGGGCGTCTGGTATTCGCCGTTCGTCGTCCACGACTTGAACGGCGACGGCGCGGCCGAGGTGATCGCCAAGACGGCGCCCCTTAGCCCCAACTATCGCGAGGGCGGCACCGGGCGGGTCATCTCGGGTCCCGAATACCTGACCGTGTTCAGTGGCAGCGGCGTCCAGTTGGCGCAGACCGACTGGCTGCAGCGCGACGGGTACAAGCTGAGCACCAACGACACCGACTACAACCTCTCGTCGCGCAATCAGCTGGCGATCGCCTACCTCGATGGTCAGCGGCCGTCGATCATCATGGAACGCGGCACCTACCAGCGCATCCGGGTGGCCGCGTGGAACTACAACGGGCCGAACGACATGACCCGCGCCTGGGCGCAGGACTGGGACAGCACCACCGAGACGACTGTCACCCAGTTCACCGGTCCCTGGACTAGCAACACTAACTTCAACGGTGGCATTTGGAACGGCACCGGCGCCCACGACATTCGCTCGGTCGACCTGAACGGCGACGGTAACGACGAGGTCGTCATCGGCAGCAGCGTGCTCGGCAGCGACGGCACGGGCTTCTGGACCACCGGGCAGGGCCACGTCGATTCCGTCTACATCGGCGACCTTCAACCCGACCGGCCGGGGCTGGAGATTCGCTATGGCCTCGAACGCACGAGGTCCCGCGAGGGCATCACCATGGTCGATGCTGCCACAGGCAACCAGCTCTGGCGCCTGGAGACCAGCAGCGTCGACATCCACAGCGAGGGCTTGGTATCCGACATCGATGCCTCGCGCCCGGGTGCCGAATCGTGGGGTCGCGAGAAGAACAACGCCAACTCGTACCTGCTGGATGCCTACGGCCAGCCGATGAGCAAGGGCGCGTTCTACGATAACGCCCACCAGTACGAGGCCGTTTACTGGGACAACGATGCGCAGCGCGAGATCATCGTGCGCAACCACATCGCCGACTACCGATCGAGCGGCGTGACGCTGAAGAGCGATACCAGCTTCGCCACCGGCGCCAGTGGCTGGACGATCGCCAGCGACAACGGTCAGGCCACCGCGGCGACGCGCACGAACCCGAACGTGCTGGTGATCCGGCAGAGCCAGAACAGCGAATGGCGGTTCACGCAGGACGCCGCCACTGCCGTGCAGGCGGGCGAGCGCTACTTTGCCTCCGGCAAGCTCCGGCACTTCGCCGGCGACACGGTCCACCTGCGTGCCGTGGGTTACAACGCCGCCGGGCAGGTGGTGAGCACCGACCTGCTGAACGGCGCCCTCAGCACCGGCGTAACGCCCGACACCACCACGCTCGCCGGTGGCTTCACCGTGCCGACCGGGGTCACGTCCGTGCGCATGCGGTGGTTAGGACATCGCGCGCTAAACCTCGGCGAGGCCACCGGCACGTACCTCACCAATGCCACGCTCGTTCAAGAGCCCGACAGCACCCGCTACAAGAACACCGTCCAAGGCGACATCATCGGCACCGCCGACCTGTACGGCGACTGGCGCGAGGAGATCATCACCACCTACGGCAACGAGCTGCGCATCTACTCCACCACGACCGTCGGGGCGGCGCGCCGGGTGACGTTGATGCAGGACCCGATCTACCGCGCCGACGTCACGCAACTGTCGTCCGGCTATCGCCAGATCCCCACCACCAGCTACTCGCTGGCCCACACCCCGTCGCCGGGGCCCTTGGACTTCTCGATGCAGCTCAACGGCGCCGTCGTCGACCTCGGCGAGCCCACGCCCTACGGCAGTCAGGACGTCGACCCGGTCAACTACCACGCCAGGAGCGACGGTTCCGCCGCCACGCTGGTCGGCAATGCCTGGAAGAAGTTCGACTTCGGCAACTACACGGTCACGCCCAACACCACGCTCCAGTTCACGGTCGACGGCACCAACAACGGTGAAGTGATCGGCGTGGCCTTGGATAACGACAACGACCCGCTCAACAACCAACGCACGTTCCGCGTTGGCGGATCGCAGACCAGCAGTGCCGGGTTCGCGAGCCCGACGCTTTCACCGGCGTACGTCGCTGGTAGCGGCCCGATCACCTATACGGTGAACGTCGCCAGCACGATCAGCAGCATGAGTGGACTGTCGGTCCGCTATCTGGGCCTCGTCGTCGACCAGGACGTTGCCAATCCGCAGGCAAACCTGACGTTCAGCAACATCAAGCTGTTCGAGAACGTCGGTTTGACTGCGAAGGTTAACGGTTCGACCGTGAACCTTGGCACGCCTGCCTCATACGGCAGCCTGGACAGCAGTAACGCGGCCGTCGGCGTGCTGCCGGGTGGAACGGTGCGCATCGGCGCCAATGCCGCCAAGCGGTGGGCGCTCAACTACAACGTGACGGCCAACACGCATCTAATGTTCACCGTGAAGAGCGACGACGTCGGCCAGCTGATCGCCGTCGAACTGGATCCGGACAGCAACCCCACCGTCTCCCGCAACGGCTTCCGCTTCGCTGGCTCTCAAGTCGCACAGTCCAACTGGGACCAATTCAGCTGGCGACGCCCGGACTATACCGAGGGCAGCGGTGAGAAGACCTACGTGATTCCCGTTGGATCGTACTTCACCGGCGCGGTCAACAACCTTGGGTTGATCGCTCGCGACACGCTCGATAATTCGGGATGGGCCGAGTTCAGCAACATCCAACTGCTGGAGTATTCGCCGCTGGCCGTCGAGGTGAACGGAACGACGCAGTACCTCGGTCAGGCGCAGGCGTACAGCACGCAGGACTCCTCGATCTCGCAGTTGAAGATCGACAACAACGGCAGGTCTGCCCAGCTCTGGAACAACGCCTGGAAGCGGTGGGGGTTCAACTACACCGCTACCTCCCAGACCATGCTGGAAGTGAAGGTGAACTCGAACGACGTCGGTGAGATCGTCGGTATCTCGCTCGACAACGACACCAGTCCGAACAATACCCCCAAGCGGGCGTTCACGTTCCACGACGGCGAACCCGCTTCGTCGAACACGGCGAACTGGAGTTACAAGATGACGCCTGCCTACGTCGCCGGCTCCGGGACGCGCACGTTCGTGATCAACATCGGCGCGTACCTGAACGGCAGTTTCAACATTACCAACCTTGGCCTGTTCGCAGACGACGACGGCAACGGCTCGGGCAACGTCACGTTCAGCGACATCCGCATCTACGAGGGCGGCGCATAGGCCGGCGTAACCAGCCTTTTGCGTCGAACCCATCGTGATCGATCTTAGGAGCTAACCATCTCTCACCGAGCCCCACGGCAGTTGCCGTGGGGCTCGGCGCGTTTCGCTGCCACTCCGCTTGACCGCGTGCCACTTATGGTCAATCTATTCGGTCATGCGCATTTCGATTGCCTCGTATTCATTTAATGGGCTAATCACGGCCAGGCGGATGGACGTCTTCGGGTACCTGGAATCGTGCCGGTACCGGTACCACCTGAACTCGGCCGACCTGTGGAACGGTCTGCTCGGCAAGACGGTTGATCAACAACTCGACCCTGCACTGTTAAAGGCCGTGCGCGAGGCGATGGACGAGCGGGACCTGGTCTGCTGTAACTTCCACGCCGACGGGTGCCACCCGTGGGAGGACGACGCCGATGTGCGCCAGCGTCAACATGCGCTGGCGCTGCGCTACCTGTCGGCGGCCAAGACGCTGGGGGCCAAGACGTTCCGCGTAGACACCGGTGGGCGCCTGCCCGCCTGGACGAACGAGCAGTTTGACCTCATCGTCAGCCGAATGCGCGAGTATGTAGCGATCGGCGAGCAATTCGGCTGCCGTGTGGGGCCGGAGGTGCATTGGGGAACTGAACTGTCGATAGGCGAGATGGAGCGGCTGGCCAAGGCGGTCGACTCGCCATGGTTCGGCATCCTGCTGCACAGCAAGGACGCCGCCGACGGTCCTGCCATCGAGATGGACCGCCGGCTCGCGCCGTACGCCATGCACACCCACATCGACGCCAAGACGACCGACGAGCGTCTGCCCGAGATGGTGCAGACGCTCCATGATGCTGGGTATCGCGGCTACTGGGGCGTGGAACACCACTCGGCCCAAAACGAGTACCGCGAGGTCGAGTATCAGCTGGCGGCCGTCCGACGCGCGCTCACGAGCCTCGGCGTGAAGGCCGACTAGAACGACAGCGATTCACTGTTGCCGTTCCGGTCGGCCTGCTGGTGGTGCGTCCGCGCCCGGCGGCGTTACTCCGCGACCAGCGTCACGTAGGAAATGTTGCCGTGCGAGGGGAATCGCACGATGAGCGAACCCGACGTCACCTCGATCGGCAGGCTTTGCTTTTTGTCGTCGCGCGTGAACTCGATGGTCTTCGGCTCGCCACCGGCTTCGATGGCCAGCGTCTCTTTTTGTGACGCGGGACCATAGCAGATCTGCAGGTGGTACCGACCGGGCTCAACGTCCGCGCGGAAGGTCGTGCCGGGCTGCACGCGGGCACTGTCGCGCTCGGCGCGGTCCTTGATCCACTTGGCGTCGTCGTTACGGACGGCGGGCTTCGATTCGAAGCCGTAGCCGCGCTCGGCGTTGTAGACGTCGCTGGCGTCCACGACCGTGTACGGCCGCGGTCCACCGATGTCGGCGCTGCCGACGAAGGCGTCCGTGCCGAAGTCGAACAGATAGGTCTTGGTGTTGGACAGGGCCGTCCGCTGTTGCTTCCACTGCTCCAACTGCGCCTTGCCGGCATCCACGGCGCTGGTGATGGCGTCGGTCTGAGCGATGCCGTTGAGGTAGACCGGCATGTCGGTCAGCACGAGCGTGGCGGCGTCGTCGATCTTGATCTGCGATCCGAACGAGTCGACCACGGTCGCGGCGCCCCAGGGCAGCGCAAGTGGCTTATCGCCACCGATCGACCAAGCGGCCACGATCCATGCGCCGTCGCGCTGCCAGCCGTACAAGTAAACCTCCGGATCGCTGTGCGGCAGGCGGGTGATTTCCCCGCCGCCATGGATCTGGCGGATGAGCGTTGCCATCGAGTAGTACGAGGGCTTGCGTGACTTGTCGTTGCGCCACAGGCCCGAGGCGGCGTAGAGGCCATCGGACGAACCGGTGTCGCGGTAAATCTGGACCGCATCGATGCCGCTGCCAAGCATGATCAGCGTGTTGCGCACGCTGTACGCCGCTTGGTCACGCTCGCTGACGGCACGTGGTCCACCGGTGTCGAAGCCGGTCTCAGACATCCAGATCGGCATATTCGGGCGATGCTGGTCGCGCCACGCATCAAGGCGGCGCAGCGTCTCCTCCTGCGTCACGCTGCTACCTTGTTCGCCGGCCGAGCGGTCGACGTTGGTGTCCTTGCTGGCGCGTTCGGTCGGCGTAGCGCCGGTGTAGGTGTGTACGCTCAGCACGTCCACGAAGTCCAGCGGCGACTTGCCGTCGGGGTACTTGAACGTCCGCAACTGATCGACGAGGTCGAGCGTGATGCCCGCGAATCCACCGTTGGCGACCCGCGCGTCGGGGTCGGCCTTCTTCACAGCCTCAGCGCCCACGCGGAACATCTCGAAGTACTCCGCCATCGTGCCGACGAAGTGGCCCCAGTTGGGGTCGTTCAGGTTTGGCTCGTTCCAGATCTCGTAGGTGTTCACGGTGCCGGCGCCGCTCTTCTTGTCGTCAGTCTTCAGCGTCGTCGGGTCGTGCTTTTTGCTGCCGTATCGCGCAACGGTCTGGAAGACGAAGTCGCCGTAGTGGCTTAGGTCGGTCGGAGGATAGTGCGCGCGGTGCTTCGACTCGGCCGGCCCGGAACTGGCCCATTCCGGCGACATGAACAGGTAGGGCAGCACGTCGATGCCGTGCTCGGTCATCGTCTGCGTCAGCAAATCGTTGTTCACGCCCCATGGCAGCAGGCCGTCGAACTTGTAGACGCCCGGGCCGGGCGAGGTCATGCGCCACTTCATGTTCTCAAAGCGAATGCGCCCGATACCAAGGTCGCGGTGCAGCGGCGCCATCGTGTAGTCGGACGTGTTCAGGCCGACGCGTTCCTCCAGCTTGCCCTCGATGGGCGCTGGCGCGACGAACAGTCGCTGCGTGACGATGTCGGTGCGGTCGCCTTGCGTGACGCGCGCGCTGGCAAGGTACGCGCCGGTGGGCAGCGAGGCGTCGGTCTCGATGGCGACCGATTCGATCGACTGGGGCTTCAGCGCGACCGTGAGGTCCTTACCGATGATCGTCTCGCCCACCGTTGGCAGGTCCCACGTTTCGTCGGCGATGCCATCGTAAACGCTCAGGCGGCCGAGCAGCGCGAGGGCCTTCATCGGCTCGCCATCCTTGTGATAGCGCAGCCGCAGGAACTTGGCCTCGAACGGCGACTCGACCTTCAGCGACTGCCGGCCCCACTTCTTGTTCAGGTCGACGTTGGTCAGGCCGGGCACGTCGGTCCAGGCTTGGCCGTCGGGCGACGACGCAACGTCCAGCTTCCAGATCGAATTGCCGTCCTGCGATTCGTAGAACAACTCCGTGATCGTGCGCGCCTGCAGCAGTTCGATAATTTGATGCGCTTCGGTGAACGGCGCCTTCTCGCGGCTGATGCGGGCGGCGGTGCGGGGCTTCAGGTCGGTCAGCGAACCTGATTCGATGCGCTCATCACCCACCAAGGTCCAACTGGCGGCGCCGGCGGCGTGGTCGGTGCCGCGGGTGGGTTCGGGCGTTGCGATGTAGGCCAGCGACGGGTCGCGCTGTAACTCCAGGCGCACCTTCGCGGTCGCGGACTGATCGCCGGTGTGGGTGAGGACGATCGGCAGCGACAACGTCTGCCCGGGTGGCAAATCGTCGGCGACGATCAGGCTGGGCGCGCTGGGAACCGGTTCGGTGGTCGCAGCGGCCAGTACGTTTGCGCCGACGGCGCTCGGGCCGGCGGCCTTGGCAAACCATGTGACGTTCACGCCGCGTAAGGGATAGTCGATCGTCTTGTTCTTGTCGTCCTGCTTATACGCCTGCGCAATGTCGGCGGCGGTCAGGTCGAACTCCACCCATTGCCAGCCGGTCCAGTCGGCCGGTCGTGTGACGAGAAACGCTTCGCCGTCCTTATCGGCAAACTGGAAGCCCACGCGGTCGACGTTCGCATCGTCGGCCAGGTGCATCCACGCGCCCAGCGCCGTCAGCTGCCCGCCGACGCCACCGGCGACCGTGAAGTCCCCTTTAGCGCCACCGGAGCTGGCGTTGCCACCAAGCTTCACGCCCGCGGCACCCAGCTTGGCATCGGCGGTCTTGCCAACCGTCAGCTTGTCCATCTTCCAACCCGCCGGCGTGATGCCGGCCGGTGAAGCCAGAGGACTGATGAGCAGCACCGATCCTTCGCCCTTGCCCCCACCAACCAAACTGTCGGCCGGCACGACCGATTCCTGCTGCGCCCAAAGCGACGACGTGCAGAGTGAAACGGCGACGGCCAACGCGAGACGCGAATGATGTTGTGATACCAAGCGATCCTCCAGTAGGTCCTTATACTCAACAGTTGCGTTGGTGTTGTGGGTGCTCGTGGAAACTGCGGAGCGAAAGGTAGTAGGCTACATCTGCCTACGACACGGCACAGCGGCTCTCGGCCTTAGCGACAACAACTCGTGGCACGGCCCCAAGTGCAAGTGGGGCCGCCCGACGGTCTTCGTCGACGGCCACGTGGCGGTGCCGAAGAAGCAGATCTACCTCTACGGCCAGGATATCCTGCGGGGCAACCTCGGCGACAACAACAACCAGATGACCATCACGTTCAGCGAGTACTAGAGGATGGCGCACCTTGCCGTCCCGTTTGGGTGCCACGGGTTGGTACTCCGAGCCGTGCTGTAGCGTAGACACAGCCGACACGGCTTGGAGTACCAAAGCGTGGCACCCGAAGGACAAGCCGCTACAGGAATACGTCCGCTGTTCTAGCCGCGCCGCGCGCCCCCCTCGCAATTCGATTCAATCCCTCGATTGGGACGCCGGCGCCCAAGCCGCGTGCAGCAGACCAATCGTAAGACCGGGCGCGAGGTGAGCGTTGGGGTCATTCCCTCTCCATAGGGACGGTTGGGCGCATGGCCCACTCTCTAGCGATGCGGGGTTTCGCAGCAATATCGCCAGCGGACCGAATCGGGGAGGCCAAAGGCTTCGCCTGCCCCGAACGTTGTGCGCCTGCAATTAGTTGGCCGCCGGTCGCTCTGGCAAGGGTTGCGCCTGCATCATGCGGTCGACGTGGGGCTTGATCTGCTCGGCCATCACCCGGTAGCCGTCGGCCGACGGGTGCAGCAGGTCGGGCATCAGCTGTTTCGGCAGCAGGCCGGCGTCGTCGATGAACGCGTCGCCGACGTCCACGAACTCCACCCGCTCGTCGTCGTCCAGCTTCGCCAATTCAAGGTTGACGGCGGCGATCTTCTCGCGCCGGGCACGCACCGTGGGGTTCGTCATGTCCGAACCGCGGGGCAGGATGCCGATCAGCAGGATGCGCGTGCGCGGCAGCTTCTTCTGAATCGCGCTCACGACGGCCGTCACTCCATCGGTCATGCCCTGGGCGTTGCGGGCGTGGTTGTTCGTGCCGATCAGCAGCACGACGACCTTCGGGTCGATGTTGTCCAGCGCGCCGTGTTCGATGCGCCAGAGCACGTGCTGCGTGTGGTCGCCGCCGATCCCGAAGTTCGCGGACTTATACTGCCCGAAGAACTCGTCGAAGATCTCGCGGTTGCCCTCGCGACCCCAGCGTTCGGTGATCGAGTCGCCGATGAACAGCAGATCGACCGGCCCTTCGCTTGCGCGCTGCAGATGGCGCTCGTGGGCCCGCACGAACCCCTGGCTCTCGCTACCGTCGCGATTAAGCCGCATTGCCGGACGGGCGGGGTCCTGCCGGTCCATCATGCCCCAGCCGGGGTTGGGGTTCGCCCGCGTGGTGGCCGGGCTTGTGGTCGGCTGTGCCAGTACCGGGCCGACGATCGTCATCGCCAACAGAACCGCGAACGCGGGATAATTCATAAGCTCCTTATGGGTAAGCGCATCCCAATATATCACATCAATTCCAACAGTTGTATTTTGAGGCCGTTGGCGGGACGCGCGGGTCGGATGGCTGGCTCCACCTGATGAGCTAAAGCGTGCTATGCATTTTCAAGTTCAGAAACTGGCACCCAGCGCCGTCATGCCTGCATTACTGACTCCGAAAGTGCATAATACGCTTCAGTTCCGCGGCTCCAAGTGCTGCTTCAAGAACGTGATCGTCTCCTGCCATGCCGCCTCGGCGGCGCGCTGATTCTTACCCTCGCGGGCGGATTGCTGGCGAAGGAAGCCGTGGCCGGCGCCGTCGTAGACGTGTTGGGTGAAGAACTTGCCCGCTTCCTTCATCGCCGTCGCGGTGCCTTCGACCGTGCTGGTGACGCGGGCGTCGTCTCCACCGTAGAGGCCAAGAACGGGCGCTTGAAGGTTCTTGAAGTCCCCCACATCGCGCGGGCCGGTGCCGTAGTAGACGACCGCCGCGTCCAGTTCGGGCTCGCGGGACGCGTAGGCGATGCTGGCGCTGCCGCCCCAGCAGAAGCCGATGGTGGCCGTCTGGTCGGTAGTCGACGGAAGCGCGACCGCCCAGTCGCGGACGGCGTTCAAACCGGCGTCGACCTCGGTGGCGCTCAGGCCGCGAATCGCGGCACGAACTTGATCTCCCTCGAACGATTCCGTCCCGCCACCACCCGGGCCCTTGCCCGACAGCAGGTCCGGCGCGACCGCGACGAAGCCCTCGGCCGCAAGTTGGTCGGCGACCGAACGCACCCAGTCGGTCAGGCCGAAGATCTCGTGGATCACGATCACCACCGGTGCCCCATCCTTGCGCTCCGGATAACTGACCCACGTGCGGATCTTCGCGTCACGACCGGGCACGGCAACGTCCTGCCACTCGCCGTGGCGCGGCGAGTCGGTCAATGCCTTCGTCGCGTTCTCACCGCCAGGCGGAACGGGCGCCGTCGCCGACTTTGCCGAGTCTTGAGCGGCTACGGGAGGAAGAGTGAATGGCAGGATGGCACAGAGCGCGATGATCGCAAGTGAAAGCCTCATGCGATCCATTGTTGTGCGGGTCGCAACATTCAGGCAAGTGCCGTTCTGGCTGCAAAGGAGATCGAACTGCAGAACGATCAGGCGCTGCGGGTGCGGTTCTTGTCGATGATGCCGATCAGGATCAGGACGAACGCGCCCAGGCGCAGCAGGTAGAGCGCTGTGCGGACCTCGTCCTGCTGGATGAAGGCAAGCAGCATCCAGTTGAGGCCCATCGTCCAAAACGCGACGGCGAAGATCGCGAACAGGCGGTCGTTGGTCTTGCGCCAGAAGCGCAGGAAGTAGAGGCCGACGACCAGGCACGCGATGACCAAGGTGCCGAGCATGAACTGGTTAAGCGGATCGTTCATCGGGTCCTCCAGAGGTTCACGGCGCGCTGGCGAGCCACCTTATTCGGCGTCCCAAATAAGGCCGTAGAGCAGGATGAGCAGGCCCACCAGCGCCGCGAGGGTGCGCCAGATCGAGAGGTCAACCTGCGTGGGCAGCAGGACCTTGTCGATGTAGAGCATCGCGTTGTTGGCGGCAAAGCCGACGAAACAGAGGCTGCTCCACAACAACAGCCGAGCACGCGAACGCATGTACCCGCGGGCCAGCATAATCGCGCAGGCGATGCTGGTGAGGGCGCAGAGGATGTAGACGGCTTCACCCATCGGACCGGTCCTTCTCCTTGCGAATGCGGAACGCGTCGGCGAACGTCTTGAGCGTGTCGGACGGCTTGGAGTAAATCAGGCTGATGACCGACACCCGCATGTCAGCGTACGCCTTGCTCAGCTCGTCAACGGTGCGGCCAAGCTCATCGGTGGCCGGACGATACTGGTACGCCGTTACCGGGCCGTCGTTGTGGGGCGCGGCTAGACCGTGGTCGGTTAATTCGGCAAGCTGGGCCTCGGCCCAGGTGGGGTCGATGCGCAGGTTCGTCGCAACATCGGCAGCGGTCCAGAGGCGGTCGGCGTGCGCGTGCAACAGCAGCAGCACCTCCAGCTGCACGACCGAGCTGATCCGGTCGATGATCAACCCGCGAACTTGTGATGACAGTCCGTTTTCCACGAAATCGCAGTTCGACCCTTCGTTCGTAACCCCCATTCTCTCGGCCGTCGCATCTCGCCCGCCCTAGGCCAGTCCCTGGCTCCGAAAATATGCGGCGGCAAAGCAGCGATCGGCCAACGCCAGCCGCATGCGGTCGGGCACGTCCTGCGGCGACTGCACGTTGATCGTCGCCAGCAGCGGCCGCTCCAGCACCTCCACCAGCCCGAACCCCGGTTCGTACCCGGTGTCCCGCAGCTCGGCCAGCAGGTGCTTCTGACAGGCCACCAATGTCGAGGCGTCGGTCTCGGCATCCCGCCCGCACACCAGCAGGCTGAGCGATCCCAGTTCCTGACCGATCCGCAGCGTCGCGATACCCGACGATTCCGACACCGCCCGCCATCGCAGGTGCAGGTTCGACCCGTCCAACCGAAGCTCGAACTCCTCCGGTGATCGGTAGATCGCACCGGCGGACTGCGCGATGATCTCGACGGCACCGGGCACGCGTTCGAGCAGGTCGTACGTGTACGGCTCCCGCATCAAGAGGTCGCCGCGCGCGTCGAGGTCTGCCACGAGAAACGATTGCATTGCGCTCCCGATGACGTGTACCGGGACTGTTGTAGAGAACGGGCGCAGGGTCCGTCAATGCCGCTGGCGCGCATTTCCCGGCTCCCGAGCAAAATTCATTGCGAACGGCTGCCATTGCGCATTGAAAAAATTTGAACCTATTCTAAATTCGACTCTGAGATCAATATGTACAGCTGGGCTCGGTTATCGGTTTCGTTGTTCCGCACGTCAAGGCGGTACAACCCGCGATCGATCCGTCCTCAGTTGCCCGCCATCTCCATGTGCCCAACAGCTGCAAACAGTGCCTGCCGTAAGGGATGCTTCCTATGAAGAGCAAACAGTCTCCCGCGACCCGTTCCAAGTCCAAGCAGTCCGCCAAGCCCCAGGCCAGCAATGGTCATGTGAACGGCAACGGCAACGGGCAGTCGAGCCGCAACGGTCATTCGAGCAAGCCCAAGGGCAACGGGAGCGGCCGCGCTACGGTGGACCCGCTGAAGGATCAGCCGCGCGTCGAGATCGTCATGCCGCCGGTGGCGTCGGACGGGCGCAGGCGGAAGGAACTCGACCAAGGTCAGTTGCTGACGGCGCTGCGCGCGTTCAAGAAGGGGGACTTCAGCGTGCGCCTGCCGGTCGACCTGGAAGGCTTGGACGGCAAAATCGCCGATGCGTTCAACGACGTCATCGAGATGAACGAGCGCATGAGCGACGAGCTCGGCCGCATGAGCCGCGTGGTGGGTAAGGAAGGCAAGATATCGCAGCGGGCCGACATCGGAGAGGTGCAGGGGGCATGGGAGAACCAGATCGAGTCGGTCAACGCGCTCGTGAGCGACCTGGTGCACCCGATTTCCGAAACGTCGCGCGTGATCGGCGCCGTCGCCAAAGGTGATCTGGCGCAGGCCATGGCGCTGGAGGTGGAAGGGCGTCCGTTGGCCGGCGAGTTCCTGCGCACCGCCCGCACCGTGAACACCATGGTGGACCAGCTCGGCTCGTTCGCGTCGGAAGTGACCCGCGTGGCCCGCGAGGTGGGCACGGAAGGCAAGCTGGGCGGTCAGGCGAAGGTGAAGGGCGTCGCCGGCACGTGGAAGGATCTGACCGACAGCGTGAACAGCATGGCGGCGAACCTGACGGGTCAGGTCCGCAATATCGCCGCCGTGACGACCGCGGTGGCGAACGGTGACTTGTCGAAGAAGATCACCGTCGACGTGCGCGGCGAAATCCTGGAACTTAAGAACACGATCAACACGATGGTGGACCAGCTGCGCTCGTTCGCCTCGGAAGTGACGCGTGTGGCCCGCGAGGTGGGCACCGAAGGAAAGCTGGGCGGCCAGGCCGACGTGAAGGGCGTCGCCGGTACGTGGAAGGACTTGACGGACAGCGTGAACCTGATGGCCGGTAACCTGACGGGTCAGGTGCGTAACATCGCCGCCGTGACGACCGCCGTCGCCAACGGCGACTTGTCGAAGAAGATCACCGTGGACGTGAAGGGGGAAATCGCCGAGCTGAAGAACACCATCAACATCATGGTGGACCAGCTGAACAGCTTCGCGTCGGAAGTGACCCGCGTGGCCCGCGAGGTAGGTACCGAAGGCAAACTGGGCGGTCAGGCCGAAGTGAAGGGCGTCGCTGGTACGTGGAAGGACTTGACGGATAGCGTGAACAGCATGGCCGGTAACCTGACCGGCCAGGTGCGTAACATCGCCGCCGTGACGACCGCGGTGGCGCGTGGTGATCTATCGAAGAAGATCACCGTGGACGTGAAGGGGGAGATTCTAGAGCTGAAGAACACCATCAACACGATGGTGGACCAGCTGTCCTCGTTCGCCGCCGAAGTGACGCGCGTGGCGCGTGAAGTGGGTACGGAAGGGAAGCTGGGCGGTCAGGCCGACGTGCGCGGCGTCGCCGGTACGTGGAAGGACCTTACCGACAACGTCAATTTGATGGCCGGCAACCTCACGTCGCAGGTGCGTAACATCGCCGACGTGACCAAGGCCGTGGCCGCCGGTGATCTGTCGCGCAAGATCACGGTGGACGTGAAGGGTGAAATCTTGGAACTGAAGAACACCGTGAACACCATGGTGGACCAGTTGTCGTCGTTCGCCGCGGAAGTGACGCGCGTGGCCCGCGAAGTGGGTACGGAAGGTCGACTGGGTGGCCAGGCCGACGTGCGCGGCGTCGCGGGCGTGTGGAAGGATTTGACCGACAACGTGAACCTCATGGCGTCGAACCTGACGGTTCAGCTGCGCGACGTGTCGAAGGTCGCCACCGCCATCGCCAACGGCGACTTGACGCAGAAGATCACCGTCGACGTGCGCGGCGAAATCCTGCAGATCAAGAACGTGATCAACATCATGGTGGACCAGCTCGGCTCGTTCGCGTCCGAAGTGACGCGCGTGGCCCGCGAAGTGGGCACCGAAGGAGAACTGGGCGGCCAGGCCGACGTGCGCGGTGTGGCTGGCACGTGGAAGGACTTGACCGACTCCGTGAATTCGATGGCCGGTAACCTGACCGGCCAGGTCCGCAACATCGCCGCCGTGACGACGGCCGTGGCCAACGGTGACTTGTCGAAGAAGATCACGGTGCCGGTGAAGGGGGAAATTCTCGAACTGAAGAACACCATCAACACGATGGTGGACCAGTTGAACAGCTTCGCGTCGGAAGTGACGCGCGTCGCCCGCGAGGTGGGCACCGAAGGCAAGCTGGGCGGTCAGGCCGAAGTGAAGGGCGTCGCCGGCACGTGGAAGGACCTCACGGACAACGTGAACTTCATGGCCGGTAATCTGACGTCACAGGTGCGTAACATCGCCGCCGTGACGACCGCCGTGGCCAATGGTGACCTTTCGAAGAAGATCACCGTCGAAACGAAGGGGGAAATCCTCGAGCTGAAGAACACGATCAACACGATGGTGGACCAGCTCTCGTCCTTCGCGTCGGAAGTGACGCGCGTGGCCCGTGAAGTGGGTACGGAAGGGAAGCTCGGCGGTCAGGCCGAAGTGAAGGGAGTCGCCGGTACGTGGAAGGATCTCACCGATTCGGTGAACTCCATGGCCGGTAACCTGACGTCGCAGGTGCGTAACATCGCTGCCGTGACGACGGCCGTCGCCAACGGCGACTTGTCCAAGAAGATCACCGTGGACGTGCGCGGGGAAATTCTCGAACTGAAGGACACCATCAACACCATGGTGGACCAGTTGCGCTCGTTCGCCGCCGAAGTGACGCGCGTGGCGCGTGAAGTAGGTACGGAAGGGAAGCTGGGCGGTCAGGCCGACGTGCGCGGCGTGGCCGGCACATGGAAGGACTTGACCGACTCGGTGAACTCGATGGCCGGTAACCTGACCGGTCAGGTGCGTAACATCGCGGCGGTGACGACCGCCGTGGCGAACGGTGACTTGTCCAAGAAGATCACCGTCGACGTGCGCGGCGAAATTCTCGAACTGAAAGACACCATCAACACGATGGTGGACCAGTTGAACAGCTTCGCGTCGGAAGTGACGCGCGTGGCCCGCGAGGTGGGCACCGAAGGGAAGCTGGGCGGCCAGGCCGAAGTGCGCGGCGTCGCCGGCACGTGGAAGGACCTTACTGACAACGTGAACTTCATGGCCGGTAACCTGACGAACCAGGTGCGCGGCATCGCGAAGGTCGTGACGTCGGTCGCCAACGGTGACCTGAAGCGCAAGTTGACCGTGGACGCCAAGGGCGAGATCGCCGCGCTGGCCGACACGATCAACGGCATGATCGACACGCTCGCCACGTTCGCCGACCAGGTGACCACCGTGGCCCGCGAGGTGGGCGTGGAAGGCAAGCTCGGCGGTCAGGCCAACGTGCCCGGCGCCGCCGGCACGTGGAAGGATCTGACCGACAACGTGAACCAGCTCGCCGCCAACCTGACGACCCAGGTGCGCGCCATCGCCGAGGTGGCTACCGCCGTCACCAAGGGCGATTTGACGCGTTCGATCGCCGTCGCCGCGCAGGGCGAGGTGGCCGCGCTCAAGGACAACATCAACGAGATGATCCGCAATCTCCGCGAGACGACCTTGAAGAACGCCGAGCAGGACTGGCTGAAGACCAACTTGGCCAAGTTCAGCCGCATGCTGCAGGGCCAGAAGGACCTGCTGACGGTCGGCCGGCTCATCCTGTCGGAACTGGCCCCCGTGGTCAGCGCGCAGCAGGGCGTCTTCTACATCATGGATTCCACCAAGGCCGACGAGCCAGCCCTGAAGTTGCTCGCCAGCTACGCCTACAAGGAACGCAAGAACATCGACAACAAGTTCCGGCTGGGCGAAGGCCTGGTCGGGCAATGCGCTTTGGAAAAGGAGAAGATCCTTCTGACCGACGTGCCCACCGAGTACATCAAGATCACCTCCGGCCTCGGCGAGGCCAAGCCGCTGAACATCATCGTGATGCCGGTCGTCTTCGAGCAGCAGGTGAAGGCCGTGCTGGAACTGGCCAGCTTCGACCGCTTCAGCGCGACGCACGAGACGTTCCTTGACCAGCTGACCGAATCGATCGGCATCGTGCTGAACACGATCGAAGCGAACATGCGTACGGAAGACCTGCTGAAGCAGTCGCAGTCGCTCGCCCGCGAACTGCAGAGCCAGCAGGAAGAGCTGCAGCAGACCAACGCCGAACTGGAGGACAAGGCCAAGCTGCTGGCCGACCAGAACGTCGAAGTGGAACGCAAGAACAAGGAAGTGGAACAGGCCCGCCAGGCGCTGGAGGAAAAGGCCAAGCAGCTGGCGCTAACGTCGAAGTACAAGTCCGAGTTCCTCGCGAACATGTCGCACGAGCTGCGCACGCCGCTCAACAGTTTGCTCATCCTGTCCGACCAGCTCAGCAAGAACGGCGAGGGCAACCTTACCGGCCGGCAGGTCGAGTTCGCCCGCACGATTCACTCGTCGGGTAACGATCTGCTGACGCTGATCAACGACATCCTCGATCTGTCGAAGATTGAATCGGGCACGGTCATCCTCGATGTTGGCGAGGTGCCGTTCCGCGATCTGTCCGACTACGTCGACCGCACGTTCCGCCACATCGCCGATGGCAAGAAGCTCGAGTTCGGCATCGACGTGGCGGCGGAAGTGCCGCGGTCGGTGCAGACCGATGCGAAGCGTTTGCAGCAGATCATCAAGAATCTGCTGTCCAACGCGTTCAAGTTCACCGAGCGCGGTTACGTCTCGATGGACGTGAAGGTGGCCGACGGCGGCTGGAGCCCGGACAACGAGATGCTGAACCGCGCCCGCACCGTGATCGCGATCAGCGTTTCCGACACGGGCATCGGCATTCCGCCCGAGAAGCAGCAGATCATCTTCGAGGCCTTCCAGCAGGCCGATGGTTCCACCAACCGCAAGTACGGCGGCACGGGCCTGGGCCTGGCCATCAGCCGCGAGATCGCCAAGCTGCTCGGTGGCGAGATTCGGTTGTCGAGCGAGTCGGGGCGCGGCAGCACGTTTACGCTGTTCCTGCCGCACAGCTTCTCCACCCGGCCGGCCCGGCGGCAGGCGATCACCAACGAGCCGACGCCGATGCTCGCGGCGCCGGAGATGGCGTCATCCTTCGGCCGCGGGCTCTCGCTGCCGGCGCCGGAGGTGGACGGCGCGCCGGTCGTCAACAACTTCACCGACGACAGCCACGACATCGGCACCGACGACCGCGTCGTGCTGATCGTTGAGAACGACGCGCACTTCTCCCGCTACCTGCTCGACCTGGCCCGCGAGAACGGCTTCAAGGGCGTGCTGGCCGGCCGTGGGTCGCTGGCGCTGCAGATGGCGCGCGAGCTGAAACCGCACGCGATCACGCTCGACATCAACCTGCCCGACATCGACGGCTGGCGCGTGCTGGACCGGTTGAAGGAAGACCTGGACACGCGCCACATCCCCGTCCAGATCATCACCACCGAAGAGGAACGTGGCCGCGGCCTGCGCATGGGCGCCATGGGCGTGCTCACCAAGCCGCTGCGCAACCGCGAGGCGCTGGATGAGGCGTTCGGCCGGATCAATCAGACGCTCGAGCGCCAGGCGCGCTCGGTGCTGATGGTCGAGCCCGACGCGAACATGCAGGCCCGGCTGGTCGACCTCGTGCAGGGCGACGACGTCACCCTGACCCTCTTCGACACCGCCGAAGCGGCCCTGAACGCCGCCAAGGGGCGTTCGTTCGACCTGGTCGTCACCAGCATCGACCTGCCCGACCGCAACAGCTTCGAGCTGATCGACGATCTGCGCGAGATCGACGGCTTCGCCGAGACGCCGATCTTCCTGCACTCGGCCCGCGATTTGGGCAAGAAGGAGGAGACGCACCTGAAGCGCCTGGCGCAAACGATGGTGCTGAAGGACGTGCGTTCGCCGCAGCGGCTGATGGACGAGATCGCGCTGTTCCTGCATCGCCCGGTCAGCGGGTTGCCCGACGACAAGCAGCAGATGCTGCGCGCGCTGCACGACACCGCCGCCGTGCTGGCGGGCAAGAAGGTGCTGATCGTCGACGACGACATCCGCAACATCTTCGCGATGACCAGCCTGCTGGAACCGCACAAGATGGACCTGCTGTCGAGCGAGACCGGCCGCGGTGCCATCGAGATCCTGCAGAACACGCCGGAGGTCGACGTGGTGCTGATGGACATCATGATGCCCGACATGGACGGCTACGACACGATGCGCGCCATTCGCCGGCTCAGCAAGTTCCGGTCGCTGCCGATCATCGCCCTGACCGCCAAGGCCATGAAGGGCGACCGCGAGAAGTGCATCGAGGCCGGCGCCAGCGACTACATCAGCAAGCCGGTCGACCCGGAACAGCTGCTGTCGCTGCTGCGCGTGTGGCTGTACCGGTAGAGGCGGCGGCGAGCGGGAACAGGGGGTTGGTGCAATCGCATTGCGGAACGGGATGCCCTGTACGATAACCGTCGTCCTGGCCGCGCGCCGCTCGTCACACTGTTATGGAACCCAAGGCCAACATCCTCATCGTCGACGACAGGGCCGAAAAACTCCTGTCGCTCGAGGCGGTGTTGGAAGACCTGGGCGAGACGCTCGTCACCGCCCGCTCCGGCCGCGAGGCGCTGCGGCACGTGCTCTCGACCGACTTCGCCGTCATCTTGCTCGACGTGAACATGCCGGGCATGGACGGCTTCGAAACCGCCAGCCTGATCCGCCAGCGGCTGCGGTCGCAGCATACGCCGATCATCTTTATCACCTCGTTCGGCGACGAGATGCACGCCGCCCGCGGCTATCAGCTGGGCGCGGTGGATTACATCCTCGCGCCCGTGCTGCCCGACGTGCTGCGCACGAAGGTGGCGGTCTTCGTCGACCTGTTCAAGAAGACCGAGCAGGTCCGCCGGCAGGCCGACAGCCTCGAACGCCGCGCCGGCCAGTTGCAGAAGCTGGCGGCGGCGTCGCTGGCGATCAACGCGGCGTCCACCATGGAACAGATGCTGCAGGCCGTCACCGACGCCGCCCGCGACATCGTCGAGGCCCACCAGGCCTTCACGCTTCACCTGAAGGACGGCCCCCGCGCCGGCGACGAGCAGACCGTCCACACGCTCGCCTCCTTCTCCAGCAAGTACCACGAGTGGGCCGACCGCAAGCTCGACCTGAACGAGTGCGCCCGCACGCAGGTCGGCCGCACGCAGGTGCCGGTGCGGCTAACGCAGGACGAGCTGCACCGGCACCCCGACTGGCCGCTCGTGCAACGCCTCACGCTGCCGCCCATCCGCGGGCTGCTTGCCGCGCCGCTGCTGGGGCGCGACGGGCGCCGCTTCGGCCTCGTCGCCATCACCGATCGCTTCGACGATGCCCAGTTCAGCGCCAACGACGAGGCCATCCTCGTCCAGCTCACGCAGATGGCGTCGGTCGCGATCGAGAACTTCATCTACTCCAAGGAACGCGAAGCCAACCGCATCAAGGACGAGTTCCTCGCCACGCTCAGCCACGAGCTGCGCACGCCGCTCAACGCCATCGTCGGTTGGACGCAGCTGTTGCAGATGGAATCGCTGCCCACCGAGACGATGCACGGCTTGGAGGTGATCGACCGCAACGCCAAGAGCCAGGCCAAGCTGATCGAGGACCTGCTGGACGTCAGCCGCATCACCACCGGCAAGCTGCGGCTGAAGCTGCAGGAGACCGACCTGCGCGCCATCGTCGATGCCGTCACCGAAACGCTTTGCCCCAACGCTGACGCGAAGCGTATCGCACTCACGATCGACGCCGGCGCCGCCCCGACCGCCCCCGTCCACGGCGACCCCGACCGCCTGCAGCAGGTGGTGTGGAACCTGATCACGAACGCCATCAAGTTCACGCCCTCCGGCGGGCGCATCGCCGTCTCCGCGACGGTCGCGGGCGGGTGGGTGAACCTGGACGTCATCGACAGCGGCGCCGGCATCGAACCGCAGTTCCTGCCCTACGTCTTCGACCGCTTCCGCCAGGCCGACAGCACCAGCACGCGCTCGTTCGGCGGATTAGGCATCGGCCTGACGATCGTGCGCCACATCGTCGAACTGCACGGCGGCACGGTCGAGGCCCGCTCGCCCGGCGCCGGCCAGGGCGCCACCTTCACCGTCCGCATCCCGGTCCTGTTCCCCGCATCGTCGGTTGATGAACCGAAGGCCAACCTGCTATCGAACGACCCCAACATGGATGCGAACACCGCCGACGCGAATGCCGTCGACGCGCATGCCATCGATGCGATTGATGAGATCGAACTCACCGACGTCACCGTGCTGGTGGTCGACGACGAGGCCGACGCCCGCGACATGGTCGCCGAGATGCTCCGCCGCGTGGGCGCCCGCGTCACGGTCGCCAGTGGCGTCGACGAGGCCATGGACCTGATGCGCATCTGCGACCCTGCCGTCGTCATCAGCGACATCGCGATGCCCGTCGCCGACGGCTTCGCGCTGATCCGCCAGTTGCGCGAGACCGGCGCCGGCCGCTTCGCCACGCTCCCGGTCATCGCGCTCACCGCCTACGCCCGCGCCGAAGACCAAGCCCGCACGCTCGCCGCCGGCTTCAACGCGCACCTGGTGAAACCCGTCGACCAAGGCGCAGTCGTCTCCACCGTCGCCCGCCTCGCCAGCCAACGCTGCGCCGCCAGCTAGCCTGCCTCGGTTGGACCCCGCTGCCATCGCTCGGGCGCGAGATGCGTCGTGCGAGTTTCTTCCGCGAGGCGAGCGGGGGTTTGGCGTATCATGGGGGGATGACGAAGCACGAGGGGCCCACGGACGAGGCGATCGAGATCAGCAGTGATCGGCTACGGGTGGAGATCGCGCGGCCGGCGTCGTTGGGCAAGCAGATTCGGTTCGATCGCACGAGCTTCGTGCGCCAGGTGACGCTGGACGGCCAGCAGACGTTCTGCGCCGACGAGGACGCGGGTGGATCGAACGGCGCGGGGCTCTGCTGTGAGTTCGGCATCAGCACGGCGCTGGGCTATCGCGAAGCGGGCGACGGCGGGGCGTTCGTAAAGCCGGGCGTGGGCATCCTGCGGCGCGCGGATGATCGGCCGTACGCATTTGATGAGGACTATCCGTACGAGTTGTTCGAGTTCGTCGTGGAGCGCCTTAGCGACAGCGCGGTCGAGCTGGCCGCGCTGCCCCGCGCGTGCAACGGGTACGCGTTGAAGCTGACGCGGCGGTTCAGCGTTCGCGAGAACGTGCTGGACGTGACGACGACGATGCGCAATGAGGGCACGCGGCCCATCGCGATCGCCGAGTACAACCACAACTTCGTCGCGTTCAACGGCCGGCCGATCGACGGGCACGTGCGGCTGCGTACACCGTGGGTTACGGGGGCTGCCGAGACCGGTAAGGCGTCGCTGGCGATCGAGCCGGGCGTCGCCCAGCTCACGCGAACGCCCAGCAGTCGGTTCCACGTCACGTTCGGGCGCGATACGGCCATCGATTCCGATGCGCAGTCCTGGCAACTGGAAGATGCGCAGAGCGGCCTGTCGATTCAGGAGCAAACGAGCCTGCCGTGGTCGAAGCTGTGCCTGTACGGCACGCGTAAGGTGATTTGTCCGGAGGCGTTCGTCCAGATCGACGTGCTGCCGGGCAAGCAATTGATGTGGTCTCGCACGTTCACGATGCTCGGTCGACGCTAATGCGGATGCGTTGAAGTACGCAGCCTTACGAACTCCGATGCACATTTGCGCGACGGCCGTTCCACTCGTGCTTAATTAGTGCGCTGCTGGCGGCAACGGGGCGGATGCTAAAGCGTCGTGATGCGTCTGAAACCCACCGTAAGCCGGTGCCCGTGAAGCGGCACCAGATTTGCATTGTCCCGATAGACAAGTTGATCCCGCCGCACGGCGTAGGAGCACGATCGCGGGCTTTCGGCCCGATCGTGATCCGAGTTTCGGCTTTCGACCTCGTTCGATCGAGGTTGGACCGTCCGATCAATGACGTTTGCTATTGCCGCTGTCGCACTTCAGAAGCTGACGGCCAAACCACATAAAACCCGAGCATCGACCCCCGCGGCCTAACCGTTCGGCGGTGGTCGCGCAGCCGCTGTGCGCAGAACCGCGATTGGCCCAGGCAGGGCGAGTGCGCGTCGGCGGTTGGTTTGGGCAAGACAAAGAAAGGTTCCGCCGATGTTCTTCAAGACCGCATTTACCTTATGCATGGCGATCGTGCTGGCGTCGCTATCGATCGTGGCGTCGCCAGCGTCGGCGGGCGGGAAGCTCGTGGTGGGGCACGACTCGTGGATCGGCTATTCGGGCGTCTTCATCGCCGACGCCAAGGGCTTCTTCAAAGAGGCTGGCATTGAGGTCGAACTGAAGCGCTTCCCCGGGCCCGGCGACTCGCCACCGGCGCTGATCGCGGGGCATCTGGATGTGGTGCTGACGACGCTGCACAACCTCGTGCTGGTGGCGGGCAACGACCCGGGCGTCAACCTGAAGACGGTTTACCTCATCGACAGTTCCAACGGCGCCGACGGCATCGTGAGCAAGACCAGCATCAACCGCGTAGCTGACCTGAAGGGCAAGAAGGTGGCCGTCACCGTGGGTGAGGCCAATGAATTCTTCCTCATCACCGCGCTGGAGAAGGCCGGCCTGAAGATGACCGACATCCAGCCGATCAACGTGAGCGCCGACGACGCCGGCGCGGCGTTTCTGGCCGGCAATGTGGATGCGGCCGTGACGTGGGAACCCTGGCTGAGCAAGGCGACCACCGGCGGCGGCAAGGTGTTGTACTCGTCGAAGGACCTCCCCGACCTCATCATCAACGCAATCGTGGCGACTGAGAAGACGCTGCAGACCCGGCCGGATGACGTGCGCGCCTTCGTGCAGGCGGTCGATCGCGGCGTGCAGTACCTGAAGGACCATCCGGACGAGGGCATGGAGATCGTCGCGAAGAAGCTTGAGGCAAGCCCCGAGGACTGCAAGGGCATGCTGGCCGGCGACAAGATCTACAGCATCGCCGACAACGCCACGCTGCTGGGCGACGTGCAGAGCGGCACGATCGGCGCGCTCATGCGGAACATCACCACGTTCCTGAGCGATCGCGAGTTGATCAAGTCGAAGCCTGACGTCGCGTCGCTCGTCGACAACACCTTTGTGAAGTAAGGAGCGCCGCACGCGATGTCATACGATGATGCCCATTACATGCGCCTGGCACTGGCCCAGGCTGAGCTCGGCATGAGCCGGGGCGAGTTTCCGTTCGGCGCGGTCCTGATCGGCAGCGAGGGCGAGGTGGTGGCGGCCAATTACGACACGGTGGAGCGCGACAACGACTTCACCAGCCATGCCGAGACGATGCTGGTGAAGATCGCCTGCAAGGCGACCGGCCGGCGCGATCTGTCTGGCTGCACGCTGTACACGACGGTGGCGCCGTGCCCCATGTGTTTCACGACCAGCTGGCTGGCTCGCGTCGACCGAATCGTGTGGGGCGCCACCATGAAAGAGGTCGCAGACCTGACGGGCAACGCCGTCCGTGAACTGGCGGTGCCGACGGAGCATATGAGCGACCTGGGCGGCCAACAGGTGGCGATTCAAGGTGGCGTGCTGCGCGATGAGTGCCTGGCGCTGTTCTCGCAGGTGATGGCGACAGTTGGGGAACAGCGGGCATGACAGACATGAGCGTACCAATGATCTCCAATCCCGCCGCCTCGATGACACGACCTGGCGGCGGCAACGAGATGGCCGGGACCGGGGCGATGCCACCATCGGCGCCGCCACGCGCGCAGTACCTGGGGTTGCGCACGGAAATCCCGCGCAAGCTCTACATCACGCTCGCGGTGACGTCGTTCCTGCTGCTGGGGGCCGCGTGGTGCATCATGAGCTACTCGAAGCTCGTGTCGCCGATCTTCCTCCCCACGCCCACCGCCGTCGCGGCGGCGGCGGGGAAGCTGTGGGAGTCGGGCCTGCTCGCGCAGGACCTGTGGATGAGCAACATGCGCATCCTGTCGGGCTTCGCACTGGCGGCCGTCGTCGCGATCCCGCTTGGCATGCTGGTGGGCAACTTGCGGGCGGTTGAGGCGCTGCTCGAACCGTTCCTGGGCTTCGTGCGATACATGCCGGTGCCGGCGTTCATCCCGCTGTTGATGCTGTACGCGGGCATCGGCGAGACGCCCAAGATCCTAGTGATCTTCATCGGCACGGTCGTGCAGATGATCGTGATGGTCGCCGACGTGACGAAGCAGACCCAATCCGACCTGCTGCGGGCGGCCCAGGTACTGGGGGCGAGTCGATGGGAATCGTTCACGAAGGTCATCTGGCCCAACAGCCTGCCGGGCATTGTCGATGTATGCCGGCTGAACCTCGGCTGGGCGTGGACCTACCTGGTCGTGGCCGAACTGGTGGCTGCCAACACGGGGCTCGGGTATCGCATTCTGAAAGCGCAGCGGTTCCTGCAGACCGACGTGATCTTCCTCTACATCTTCATCATCGGCCTGCTGGGCGTAATGTCCGATCAACTATTCAAGCTGGTGGGGCGGCTGCTGTTCCCATGGGCGCGACAACGGATGAGGTCCAAGTGAACGATCGCACTGACATCAACGAAGCAACCAACGCCGCGGCGCCATTGCTGTTCGTGTGGGGGGTGACGAAGACCTTCAACGGTCGGTCAGGCCCGGTGAACGCGCTGAAGGAGGTCAGCTTCTCCGTCGCGCGCGGCGAGTTTGTGGCGCTGGTGGGACCGAGCGGGTGCGGCAAGAGCACGTTGCTGTCGATCGTGGCGGGGCTGGAGAGCGCCACCAGCGGGCGCATCGCGCTGGCGGGAAACGTCATCACCGAACCGGGGCCGGACCGCGGGATGGTGTTTCAACGCGACAATTTGTTCCCTTGGCTTACGGTGCGCGAAAACGTTCGCTTCAGCCGCCGCCTGAAGAGCATCCGCCGCGCGCTGCAAGGCGACCGCCGGCGGACGTTCGAGGCGCGCTGCGAACAGTTGATCGACATCGTCGGCCTGAAGCAGTTCGCAGGTGCGTACCCGCACGAACTGTCGGGCGGCATGCGACAGCGGGCGGCATTGGCCCGCGCGCTGGCCAATCAGCCTGAGGTGCTGCTGATGGATGAGCCGTTCGGTGCGCTGGATGCGCAGACGCGCGAGGAGATGCAGGAGATGCTCGCGCGACTGTCGGAACGGCAGGGCACGACCACCCTCTTCGTCACGCATGACGTGGAGGAGGCCGTGCTGCTCGCCGACCGCATCCTAGTGCTGGCGGCGCATCCCGGGCGAATCGCCAAAGAGGTGCGCGTCGACCTGCCCCGGCCACGCACGCTGGAGATGCGGCTGGAGCCGGCGTTCGCGAAGGTGCGCGCCGAGGTGCTCGGTTCGCTCTACACGCGCCAGCGGCGGTCGCTGTCGGAGACTGCGCTGGCGGCGATGGTCGGATAAGGCGCGCAGGGTGCCACCGGCGGCTTGCCCGCCCGTGTTCTGTTTTTCCCACAAGGACACGGGCGGACAAGCCGCCGGTGGCACAGCGTACAAAGCACGGTCGGGCCACGATGGAATATTGAAGGGGAACGTTCTTTTCTGGAGATGCAACGTCATGAAAATTGCCAAGAATCTCACCCGTATGGTCGTCGGCGCGCTCGTCGCGGCCGGTTTGGTCGGTTCCGCGACGTTCGCCGAGGCCGCCACACCGGTGAAGGTGGCGCATAACTTGTGGATCGGGTTCGCGCCCGCCTACGTGGCTAAGGAAAAGGGCATCTTTGCCAAGCACGGACTGGACGTGGAGTTCGTCGCGTTCGCCGGGCCGGGTGATTCGCTGCCACCGGTATTGGCCGGGCACGTCGACTTCGCGCTAAGCTGCCCTGACAACGTCGTGCTGCTGCACGGCGGGCAGAGCGACGCGCTCGTCAGCGTCTATCAGATCGACACCAGCGCCGGCGCCGATGGCATCGTGGCCAAGAAGGAGATCAAGACGCCCGCCGACCTGGAGGGCAAGAAGGTGGCCGCGACGATCGGCGCGGTCAATCATCTACTGATGCTGATGACGCTGGAGAAGGGCGGCCTGAAGGAGAGCGACGTGGAGGTGGTGAACATGAATGCCGACGACGCCGGCGCAGCCTTCATCGCCGGCACGCTCGACGCGGCCGCGACGTGGGAACCGTGGCTGACGAAGGCCACCGAGGCGAACGGCCACGTGCTATTCAGCAGCAACGACGCCCCCGGCGTGCTGGGCGACTGCATTGTCGCCACGCGCAAGACCACGACCGACCGGCCCGAGGTGGTGACGGCCTTCATCGCCGCGATGGACGAGGGCGTTGCCTACCTCGCCGCCAACGAGACTGAGGGGCTCGACGTGGCCGCCAAGTACCTCGACATCAAGCCGGCCGAGGCGAAAGATATGTTGAGCGGCGTGAAGCTCTTCACGATCGCCGACAACAAGCGGCTTTTCGGCACGCCCGACGCTCCCGGCCCGCAGTACGCCGTCATGCAGAAGCTGGCCGATTTCATGGTGGCGCACGACGTCATTCAGGGTAAGCCCGAGGTGTCGAAGATGATCGAGCCGAAGTTCGTGATGGAAGCGAAATAAAGGGGCTTGTCCCTCTCCCATGTATTCATGGGAGAGGGACAGGTGAGGGTGATTCGAACCGCTCGCGCTTTGGCGATTATATCGTCCTGCGCAACCTCGTCA
Source organism: Tepidisphaeraceae bacterium (assembly GCA_035998445.1). NCBI lineage: Bacteria > Pseudomonadati > Planctomycetota > Phycisphaerae > Tepidisphaerales > Tepidisphaeraceae > Tepidisphaeraceae bacterium. The sequence continues at coordinate 31,964 of DASYHQ010000037.1, forward strand.
TCCTGAGGTACTCCGAAGGTTCGCTTCCGTTCCGCGTACGAATACGGGGGAGATCCTTCGGAGTACCTCAGGATGACGAGGTTGGTAGCTGTTGCGATTATCGCTAGTCCCGGACGTTCTTGAGCAAGAACGAAAACACCCTCACCTAACCTCTCCCGGCGTACCGGGAGAGGGACCGGAGAAGAACTTCCTCAACTTGTTGGAACTCTACCCGTGAACGAAGAACCAATCATAAACCTGATCGCCCGCGATGGACGGCCGTTTCTGTTTCCGCTCGGGGCGAAGACGGCGCTGGTGTTGATCGACATGCAGCGGGACTTCCTGGCACCCGACGGTTATTCGGGCGTGGGCGGGGAGGACGTCGGCGAGACGCGTAAGATCATCCCGCGCGTGCGGGCGGTGCTCGACGCCGCGCGGGCGGCCGGGCTGACGATCGTCCACACGCGCGAGGGACACAAGCCTGACCTGTCCGACCTTACCCCCGCCAAGGCCTTCCGCAGCAAGACGGCAGGTGCCGAGATCGGCGCAGAAGGGCCACTGGGGCGATTGCTGATCCGAGGGGAGTACGGCCATGACTTCGTCGATGAACTGCAACCCATCGCAGGCGAACGCGTCATCGATAAGCCCGGCTTTGGCGCCTTCTACCAGACCGACCTCGGCCCGACGCTCGAGCGGCGCGGCGTAACGCATCTGATCTTCACCGGCGTGACCACGCAGTGCTGCGTCCACTCCACGCTACGCGAGGCGGTCGACCGCGGTTATTGGTGCTTGCTGTTGGAAGACTGTACGGCCGCGTTCGACCCCGACGTGCAGAAGGCGGCCGTGGACGCGGTGGAAACCGAAGGTGGCCTGTTTGGGTGGGTCAGTTCAAGCCAGCCCCTGATCGCCGCGATGGCCGCGGTGCGGTCGGTCGCGGCGCAACGTTAACGGCCGCTGGTTCATCGGCGATCGGCATAATGCAGGGTGGCGGTCACCGCACAGTGGTCCGACGGAAATAGGCCGTTCTCCCCCTTCGACCGATCGATCATGGCGTTGCGCGCAATCAGGTCCGGCGAGTGCAGGATCCAATCGATGCGTGAGCCGTCCACGGTGCCTTGAAAGCCGTTGAAGCTCGCCTCGTCCGCCCGTCGGATTGGGTGCACGGTGCGGTAAGCGTCGATCAGCGCAATGGCGGCCGGCTCCGTCGGGTGCGTTAGTGCTTGATACGTCTGGGAACCCTCGTTGGTGTTGAAGTCACCCGTTAGGATTACCGCCTCACCCTGGCGCATCGCCGCCACCCGCCGCGCGATTAATGCGCCGCTGTGCGTTCTGGCCATATCGCCCGCATAGTCCAGGTGGGCATTCAAGAACAAGATTTCCCGCCCGGCGGCGCGGTCTTGCAGCTTTGCCCAGGTGCAGATGCGCGTCAGGCCGGCATCCCAACTTTTCGACGCGATCACCTCCGGCGTCTCGCTCAGCCAAAACGTACCGCTGTCGCGCAGGCCGAAGCGCGACTTGCGGAAGAAGATGCTGCAGGCCTCGCCATTGCGCTGGCCGTCGTCGCGACCGGTGGAGACCACGTCGTAGTCAGGGAACGCAGCCGTCAGGTCGTCCAGTTGCGGTGAGGTTACCTCCTGAAGGCCCAGCAGGTCGGGCGACAGCTTGCGCGTCACGTCGAAGAACACCTGCCGTCGTAACGGCCAGTAGTGCGGCCCGTCATTCAACGTGGCGAGGCGGATGTTAAACGAGACCACCGTCAGGTCCATCGCGGTCGTTGCAGACGAGTCCGATGCGTTGTTTCTCGTATCGAAGGACATAGGGGGCAGCACCGATCCGGGGGTAAAGCAGCATCATAACGCGCACGACCGAATCGCTGTACCCGCCTGCCGCGAGAAGGCCGATCGGCCTTCATGTGCTTTGTCGTTTTCGATGGTCCTTCGGCGACCGCCCAGCCCATCGGCGGAAGGCGGTGGAGAACGCGAAGGTGTTCTGATACCCCACCTGTCGCGCAACGCCGAAGAGTTTGTCGTTCGTGGACCGCAGCAAGGCGTCGGCGCGGCGCATGCGCAGTGCCGTGACGTGCCGCATCGGGCTCACGCCGGTGCTGCGCAGGCAGAGCCGCCGAAGGGCCTCGGGGCGTATGTCGGCACGGGCCGCCAAGCGGTCGAGCGTCCACGGTTCGTTCAGCGATGCGTCGACCGTCGCCCACAGCCGCCACAGCGGGTCGACCGTGCCGCTGCCCATGGTGATAGACCGCGCGTAGCTGCTGATGAGGTCCGCGTAGGCATTCATTCGCTCGACCTGAGCCATTGCGCCCGATTCCAGGTAGAGGCCTTCAATCGAGTTGACGATTTGTCGCGGGTCGGCTTGCACCAGCCGCGCTGCGTTGCCAGTGATGGGTGACGGCGCATCGTCGGGCGCGGCCATGAAGACCCACGCGAACTGCCAGCGATCGCCCCGGATCGCCCGAAACGCCATCGGCGCCAGTGGCGGGGCGACGTACGCCTGCCCCGCGGCGCAGGGCTGCCACTCGCCATCCACCCAGACCTCGCCATTCCCACCGTAGCACGCCAGCAGATGCCCCGATGGTGGCCGCGGCCGCTGCATGTCGTAGCCGCGGCCGGCGTCGGTCAGGCCGACCACGCTCAGTCCGCGTGCCCGCATGCCCGGACAGACGTTGTCGGCGACGATGCGCTCGGGCGTGTCGCTGCCGACCGAGTGGATCTGGCGAATGATTTTGTACACTCCGCAGATGTTATCACGCCCGCTGTGCATCACAATGAACAGCGTTGGCCGCGTGCCTTGGTGGGCACGTGTCGGCGGCTTCAGATGTAGTGAACGAGGCGCACGATGAACAAGATCACGATCAACGCGGACTTGGGACAGCAGAAGATCTCGCGGCACCTGTACGGCCACTTCGCCGAGCACCTCGGGCGGTGCATCTACGAAGGGCTGTGGGTGGGCGAAGATTCACCGATCGCCAACACGCGCGGGTTCCGCAACGATGTGGTCGCGGCGCTGAAGCAACTGCGCATTCCCAACCTGCGATGGCCCGGCGGGTGCTTTGCTGACACGTACCACTGGATGGATGGCATTGGTCCGCACGAGAAGCGGCCGAGCATCGTCAACGTGCACTGGGGCGGCGTCACCGAAAGCAACGCCTGCGGCACGCACGAGTTCATGGACCTGTGCGAGCAGCTGTCGCTGCCCGGCGCGCCGTGTGAGCCGTACATCGCCGGTAACGTGGGCAGTGGCACCGTGCGCGAGATGGCCGAGTGGCTCGAATACATCACCATGCCCGGCGAAAGCCCGATGGCGTCGCTGCGGCGCAGCAACGGGCGCGAGCAGCCCTGGCCGATGCGCTTCTGGGGCGTGGGCAACGAGAACTGGGGCTGCGGCGGCAACATGCGCCCGCAGTACTACGCCGACCTGTATCGCCAGTACGCCAGCTACTGCCGGCACTTCACGCCGCAGGGCAAGCTGTACAAGGTGGCGTGCGGCCTGACCGACGAATGGAACGACATCCTGATGCGCGACGCTGGCCGGTTCATGGATGGGCTCAGCGTCCACTACTACACCGTGCCCGGCGATTGGGCCAAGAAAGGCTCGGCGACGGATTTCGACACCAACGCCTGGCGTGTGACGATCCAGAAGGCGGCGAACATTGAGACGTTCATCCGCGGCACGTCGGCCATTATGGACCGTTACGACCCGCAGAAGCGCGTCGGCATCGTGATGGACGAGTGGGGCACTTGGTTCGACGTCGAACCTGGCACCAACCCCGGCTTTCTGTACCAGCAGAACACGATTCGCGACGCCGTGGTAGCGGGGCTCAGCCTCAATGTGTTCAACAACCACGCCGACCGCATGCAGGTGGCCAACATCGCGCAGACCGTGAACGTGATGCAGGCGATGATCCTGACGGAAGGCCGGAAGATGCTGCTCACGCCGACCTATCACGTGTTCGAGATGTACAAGGTGCACCAGGACGCGACGCTGCTGCCGACGACCGTACAGGCCGCCGCCGGCTACCTGCCCGCAGCGCGGGTGACCGGAACGGCCGGGGCTGGCGGTTATGACATGCTGTCGGCGGTGGCGCAGGTCAGCGCATCGGCATCGCGCGACGAGCAGGGGCGCATCCACGTGTCGTTGTGCAACTTACACGAGCAGGACGCCGCGGAGATCGCGATCGACTTTCGCGGCGTGGGCGTCACCAGCGTCCGCGGGCGGGTGTTGACGGCGCCGGCGATGAACGCGTTGAACACGTTCGACTCGCCGGACGCCGTCAAGCCGACCGCGTTCGATAGCCTGAAGCTCAGCGGGTCGACGATCTCCGGCATGCTGCCGGCGCGCTCGGTTGCGGTGCTGGAGGTGCGATGAACGCCACCACCGACGATTCCTGCCGCGGCTGCAGTGCGACCGTACGCCTGGCCGCCGGCGAAGTGCAGCGGTTGCTGGCGGATTACCTGTCGGCCAACCCCGCGGCGACCATCGTGGACGACGCGACGTACGCGCATCGCATGAACGCGTGCGGCACTTGCCCCGACCTGAAGTACGGCACGACCTGCCGCCACTGCGGGTGCCTGGTGGCCGTTCGCGCCAAACTGGCGGGCAAGGCATGCCCCGCGGTGATGCCGGTATGGAACTCGGCGTGAAACGGCCTTTTCAGTCGGCGGTCACGTCCCACTGTTTGTGCGGCGCGGCTGCGGACGCCTTCGATTCGTCGGTTGGATGCTTTGCTTTCCACGTCGCGAAGCTATCTGCGACGCGCTGTCCCCAGGGGCCGAACCAGCGGTAACCGTCGCGACGCTCTGCCGGCAGTTGGTCGTAATCCTGCAACGCCTGCCCGTCGCGATTGGCAAAGAGCGGGCGGTTGGTCTTCAGATCGTAAAAGCGTGCCCAGATCGTCGAATTCCGATCATCCACCAGCAATAGGTTCCGCGATCCGCCAGGGTTCTTGCGCTCTTCCAGACGCTTGCCCTTCACGGCGACGACGGCAAACCATTCCGCCGCCCCGGTGATCGCGGCGCGCATGCGGGCGTCGGGGGCGTCCAGTTCCATCAGCAGCAATGCCACGCCGGCCCCTTCGAAGCCGCTGAGCGAGGGCAGCTCGTACGCCCGCGCGCCCATCGGTTCAAATGTGTCGGGGTCGTGCTGGGCGCACCAGCCGGTGGGGCGGCCGTCGATGATGACCTGACAGCGGAGGATGCAGTCGATGCCGCGATCAAACGCGGCCTGCGCGTTGGACCTGCGGCCGGGGTCGACGAACCCGAATGAATCGGTCGTCGCGACATCGCGCATCAACCGTAGCACCGCGACCATCGCGCCATCGTTGAAGGTGATGTACCGTCCATACCCCTTCGCGGGCGGTGGGAACCGCTGCGGCCAGCCACCGTTGGCGTACTGAGCTTTCAGGAGGGCGTCCAACCCGCGGTTGAATGCTGTTAGCACGTGCGGGTCGTGCTTCAGCCGGAGGGACCGCCCGAGCAGGCGCAGTTCGCTGTAGGTTGAGCCGTTGTCGATTGTCGCGACGCCTTTCCAATCGCCGTGCGGCTCGTTGTCGCTGCGCGCACGGCTGGCGTCATAACCTTTGGCCCATCCACCCGTTGCGATTTGCCATGTGATGATGTTCCCAATCACGCGGCGGCCTTCCTCAGACGCCAGCCACGCATCGGAACGGCCGGACAATGCCTGAACCGATATGGCGACAGCCTGTGAATAGGTGATGCAGAGCAAGGCGACCGCAATGCCTAGCAAACGCAGGTTTACGCGCAGTTTCAATCTCATGGGCTGCCTCGCCGTTCAGAAATGAGTTGGCTGCACGATCATAATCTACGGCTGCAACTGAAAGGAAAATTAGCAGGCGGTGCCTCCATCATTCTTCACGAGGAGGAATTCGGTAGTTTCGTAAGGTTATCGCTGGAATACGTTTAAGGGGATTCAGGCTGTAACATTGCTGGCGGTCGAGTTTGTGAAAATTTCATTGACCATGCTGCTGCGGCTTTCGATAATGGTTCGCATAGGACATCTCTTATGGCATCGATCAACGAAGTAGCCGCTTTGGCGAAAGTTTCGGTTTCGACGGTTTCGCGGGTGATGAACAATCAACCACGCGTGGCCCCGGAAACCATGCAGGCGGTGCGCGATGCGATGGCCAAGCTCAACTATGCACCGTCGGAACGACGGCCCGGTCCAAAGCCCCAGCGGAACGGGTCGGGCGCGATGCCGACGATCGGCTTCCTGGTGTTCGGCACGTCGGAAGCCCGGGCGACGCCGGCGTTTGAAGGGTTGTTGTACGGGGTGTCGCTGGCGGCGTCACAGGCCAACCTGAACCTTGTCTTTAGTCACGTGCCCGATCCCACCCGCCTGCCGGCACGCATCGCTGAGCAGGGCATCAATGGGGTGCTGTTGCACGGGGCGGCGCCCTCGCAGGCGATCTGCGATCGCCTGAGCCGTCTGCCGACCGTATGGCTGATGGGCAATCGGCATCGGCCGACCTTTGGGGATAAGGTGATGCCCGACAGTTACGTCGTGGGCGAGGTGGCGGCCCGATACCTGCTGAAGCGGGGCCATCGCAAGCTGGCATTTCTGAACGTGAACGCAGGTCATTGGCCCTTCAAGGTTTCCGCGCACGCCTTCAACATGACGGCCGCTGAAGGTGGCGGTGAGGTGCAGGTGGTCGAACGGGCGGTGAGCGAGGAGTCCGGCGCGTACTGGCGCACGCACGACCCGGAGGTGATCCGGTCCGTCGTCCAGCAATACCTGGCGCTGCCTGATCGGCCGACCGGCCTGTTCGTGGCCGACGACATGCAGGCGGCTCTATTGCAGCCTGAACTGCAGGCGCAGGGCGTCGTGATCGGGCCGGGCGGTGTCGAGGTCATTTCCTGCAACGACGAGCAACCCTACCTGGCCGGCCTCGCCCCCAAGCCCGCGACCATCGACATCCAGGTGGCCGCCATCGGTCGCAAGGGGGTCGAGCAACTCGTCTGGCGCATGGCCAACCCCGACGCCCCCGAGCGCATCACCTGCATGGTCGAGCCCTCGCTGGTGCCCGCACCAGCCGCTTCCCCCACCGATCCCACGGCCAAGCATGGTCGTACGCGCTCGGCCATGGCCGGCATGGCCTAAAGGCTAACGGACAAACCCTTGTCGCCTCGCACGCACGTGTCATCCCGATGGGAGCCTAAGCGACCTGAGGGATCTCAATCGACGGACGGTTCTCGGGCCTTGGGAGAGGTGTCAGGGCGGCAAGCCTCCCTTCGGGCTGACACGTCCTTGGCCCACACAGGGGTTCTGCCCGCCTGCCTTGATGCTCATAACTCATCAAGTTGTGCGATAGTTTCATCTGCGTTCTGTTGGTGCTATTTCAGGCCCTAAATCTACGATTTAAGCCTATTTTTGGCTATTCGCCAAGCTGGCCTATGTGGGCCTCCGCATGCGGGGAAACCTCTAGATGAAAATTACCGTGATTATTATCATGAATTTTCATTGCCTCTCATAAAACTTGTGTCATAGTGTAAACGTACGAGAAAGCATGGCGGGCCTTGTGGCCGGAACCATGGCTGTCTCTCACATCGAACTCAGGCTGCGGTGGCCGTCGCCACTCGCACTTTGGAACACTCGTTCTGGTCCCCTCTGCGTCTTTTCGGAGGCACGTCATGCGTCAGAAACGAACTGGATTCACGCTGGTCGAACTGCTGGTCGTCATCGGCATCATCGCGTTGTTGATCTCGATCCTGCTCCCGTCGCTGTCCAAGGCCCGTCATCAGGCGCAGATCGTCGCCTGCTCGTCGAACCTGCGCCAGATCGCCATGGCGTCGATCATGTACGCCGGTGACAACAAGGGATACCTGCCGCAGCGGCAAGGCGACGGTGATCTGGCAACCCCTTTCGATCGGGCGTCGATGGCGTCGTACGTAACGTTAGGCGGTGGCACCACCGCACCGGCCACCGATCCCGGTGCGAACATCGGTCGGCTCATCATCACTGGGTACCTCGGGAAGAAGGCCCCGCTTTACGACTTCTACTGGTACGGAGAGTACAAGCCCGTCTACATGGTTCGTTTCTGCCCGGGACAGGAACCGACGCAGGCCTCAAACCACTGGGCGTTCATGAACAGCACGTACGCCTTCAACCCCCATTGGGCCTTCTACAACGGTGGCTGGCCCACGGTGACGGCGTACAAGAAGCTCGTCCACATGCCCAAGACCAAGACGCTCGTCATGGATCTGCTGACCGATGTCGGTTCGCTCTCGCACCTCCGCAACGGCGTGGCGACGGTTAACCTGGCGTACAGCGACGGTCACGTCTCCTCCGTCACCGATCGCACGTTGGTCAACGCGTTGCGGTCGTTCCCGATCGGCGACTTCGAGGAACGCATGGACGACTTCCGCGATCGCCTCGAGACGCTCGCCAACGGTCAGGATCCGAAGCGCACGACGCAGGCACCCGACGGCCGCGCCCCCAGCAACTCCAGCCCGGGCACCGGTTACTGGCGCTGGCGCCTGTGGCGCAACTACAGCGACATCCCCGGTGGCCACATCTCGGTCAACCAGTACTGAATCGCCTGGCGATGTCGACCGCAACGTAGTAGCGACCGTCCAAACCGGCCATGATTGGCCCATCCGATCACGGCCGGTTTTTCGTTGGTACGGTCGGATAGTGCACCCGCCGGCCCGCGTCCACTGGTAAGGAACGGCGATGTCCAGATCAGCGCCCCTCATCCTCCAACGCGCCGACCCCTTCGTCCTCCGCCACGTGGACGGCTGGTATTACTTCACCGCGTCCGTACCGGAGTACGACCGCATCGAGCTTCGGCGTGCCCGGTCGATCGCTGCGCTGGCAACGGCAGAGCCGGTCGTGGTTTGGCGCAAGCACAGCGAAGGAGCGATGGGCGGGTACATCTGGGCGCCCGAACTGCACGTCATCGACGGCCGCTGGTTCGTGTACTTCGCCGCCGGTCATGCCGAGCGGGCGTTTGAGATCCGCATCTACGCCTTAGCCTGCGACGCGGCCAACCCGCTGGACAGCGCGTGGAGGGAGTGCGGGCAGATTCGCACCAGCTGGGAATCGTTCGCGCTCGACGCGACCACGTTCACGCATCGCAACACACGCTACTTGGCTTGGGCGCAGAACGATCCGGCAATCGGGCCGGGCACGTCGATCTACCTGGCGGCGATGGACGGGCCGTTGAAGATTGCCGGCCAGCAGGTGGCGATCGCGCGTCCCACGCATGCGTGGGAGCGAATCGGCCATCACGTGAACGAAGGGCCTGCGGTGCTGGTGCGCAACGGGCGAGTCTTCATGACCTTCTCCGCCAGCGCGACCGACGCGAACTATTGCATGGGCCTGCTGACGGCCGCTGAAGATGCCGACCTGCTCGATCCTGCGTCTTGGAAAAAAGTGCCGACGCCGGTGAAGTGCTCATCGGAGGCGGCGGGCGAGTACGGGCCCGGCCACAACAGCTTCACGGTTTCAGAAGATGGCCAGACCGATCTGCTGGTCTACCACGCGCGCGACTATCGTGACATTGAAGGCGAACCACTATTCGACCCGAACCGGCACACGCGCGTTCAACCGATCATCTGGTCAAAGGATGGCGCGCCGCTGTTCGATGTGCCGCTGGTCGGCCGATAGCGAAGACGGCGACTGCAGTTTACAGAACGGCCAGTTCCCACCGGTTGAGTCGCACGTCGCTCGTCCAACCATTACGGCTGCGCGCGATGAACTGCACGGACGCTTCCATCCCCTCGTGGAAGAACATGCGGTAATGTTGGCCCGCCTTCACCACGTGGCGGACGCGGATGCTGGGTTGGGCGGGTTCGAGTAGTACGTCTGGCTCGACGATGGCATCGATCGAACTCACGCAATCAATCGCGTCGCGATAGTGGATCAACCGCCGTTCCAAGTCAGCCGTCTGAAGGATCTTCGTCACGCCAGGCCAGACCGCGGGCGCGTCGTCGGGCGCGTCTATCACTATCGCCTTGTAGTGCATGTCGCCGATGTGGACGCCCTGTTCGTCGACAGTCGCACGGCCGTCGATGATGTCCTGCATGTCCAAGTAGTTGAAATCGATCTGACGCTCGAAGCACGCCTTGGCGGCGCGCCAGGGCAGGTGATCGGGCCAGCCGAGGATGGCGACGTCGCACTGGTGAACCGAATCGGTGTTCAGCCAGCACAGGCGGGCGCAGTGGTCGGCCAGCGCGGGGAAATCGCTGTCCCACCATGGGCTGTTGGGCCCAACATCCGGCGGGCGCTCGTCGCGGCGCGGGCCGCGAACGCTGTAGTAGAACGCGTGCGGGATCAGCTGGTTGACGCCGCGAATGTGGCACCAGTCGGCCAGCCACTTCATCTGCGGGAAGGTCAGTTCATGGCCGTACGCGCCGCAGAACTCGTTGCTGTTCCGCCGGCGGCCCAAATGGATCATCGCCGACGACGAGCACTTGGCCTGCGTCGATTGCGGTCCCTCGAGCGCGTTCGCCTCGCCGGGCATCACCCACCGCCACACGAGGTCTTGCCCGGGCACGTGGAAGTACTTCATCAGGCCGATCTCGTCCGGCTGTGCGGGATGGCCCATGAGGGACACGCCGTGCGCCGCACACCATCGCGACAGCGGGGCGTAGTAGGTCTGTTCCAACCGATGATTCACGGCCCGCGCATAGTCGGCGCGATACCGGGCGGCATCCGGCTCGTCATCAAACCAGAGCGCCGGCAAGTGGGGCGCGAAGTCGTAACCCAGATGGGCGTTCACGTGGGCCAAAATGTCCGACGTGCCGGGACGCACCAGCGCCCGCGGTTCGCGCAGCCGGCCGAGCAAATCGGGCTCGTCGGTGAAGAGGCCGATGATCGTCTTGCCGAAGTAAGGCCGCAGCGCGTCGTAAAACCGATCGTAGACGAGGCGGATGAAGCACTGCACCGCGGCGGCGTTCAACAGGTCGGCGGCCGGTGGCGTTTCCTCGGCGGCGTCGCTGTGCGTGCTGGTCGGCGCGTCGTTGAGATAGTGCAGCCCGCGAATGACCGAATCCACCGGCCGATCGATCACGTGCAGCCATCGCCCGTTCGCGCGGCGCGCCGTCGCGATGTGCGTCTGACCCGCTGACAGCAGCGGCAGCGCAGCGTCGTCAGATTCCGCCGCGCTCAGCCCGCGGCACTGGTAGGCGGCGTTTGTCGCGACAACCTGCCCGCTGGCCGAGCCGGACGGGTACATGCCCTCGTCGTACAGGACGACGCGCATGTCCAATCGTGCGGCTTCGGCGACGGCGATCTGCACGAAGTGCAGGAAGCGGTCGCTCATGAACGCGATGTCGCGCGGCAGGCCGACGCGCGGGTGGATCAGGAACCCGTGGACGCCGTGCGCCTGAAAGTCGCGGATCTGGCGAACGATCTCCTGCTCGTCCAGCGCGTCGTTCCAGAACCAGAAGGGGATCAACGAGAAATCGCGCAGCTCGGTCGGGGGAACGAGTGGGAGGCGTGATTTCATGGATGTTGATCTCAGGGAACACGAGGCGCATCACGTATCACACCGCCAAGGCGATGCGCGACGGCTCGATTAGCTTCGGCGCAATCATCACGCGCGTGCGGCCGGCGGAAAAGGGGTTGCGGATCAGGTCGATCAGCAATTCCATGCCGTGCCGCCCGATCGCGGCGGCGTTGATGTCGATCGTCGCGGGCCGCATTTGCAGGCCGGCCAGATACTGACGCTCGTTGTTGCACGAGATTACGTCGATCGAACCGTCGGGCCCGAGCGACACGCCCCGCGCCGTCAGCGCCGCGTCGACGGCTGCCACCAGGCGGTCTTCAGAGATGAAGATGCCGGTGGGGCGCGGCGTCATCGATAGCATCTGGTCGACCAGCTGCGCCCCGGTGATCGCCAGTTGCGCGGGGCTCCAGGACCCGGCGGCCTCGGGCTCGATCGCGTTCAGCAGGGTGACGCGCATGTCGCGCTCCTTGCATGCCTCTTCAAACTCAAGAGCGCGAAACTTCAGCGACCAGCCACTGTTCGAGGCCGTCATGCCGACCACCTGGTCATGATTGCGATCGGCGAGATAGTCGGCGGCGATGCTGCCGATCGCGGAGTTGTCGGGCATCACCTGGTGGCCCCACAGCGGGCGCTGGCGGTTGCCCATCAGCCAGACGCTCGGCAGGTGTTCGAGCCGGCGCTGGATCTCGGGCCCCGGCCGGTTACCGCCCAGCAGCAGCCCGTCGACGTCGCCGTTCAGCACGCGCGGTGAGATGTGCGCCAGGTCGGATGCGAAGCTGAAGATCAGGTCGACGTTCCGCCCGTCGGCCACCTCCGACACGCCACCGATCAACTGTTCGAACGCCGGCGCGGTGGATCGTCCCGAATCGCCGAAGACGACGTAGGCGATGAGCAGCGTGCTTGCCGCCGAGCCACCATCGATCCGGTTACGCCGAACGACCGGGCGGAAGTTCAACGTCGCCATCGCCGCGCGCACGTTCTGTGCCGTGTTGGGAGAGATGCTGGGGTGGTCGTTAACGACGCGCGAAACCGTCGACATCGACACGCCGGCCAGCTCGGCCACTTTCTTCATCGACATAGGTACATCCTTGGTGCGAGGCAACCGCTTTCGAGCGCGGCCGTTATGGTCGTTTCAGGTAGTCCTTCAACGGCAAATCGCCCGCGCGAATGCCTTCGACCACGCAGGCGGCGTTTAGCGCGGCGCCGGCGTCGTTCGTGTGCGTGTAGTCGGCCTCGCTGAAGAACCGCTCTTTGATCTCGGTCGGCGTGTGCTGCGAATACTTGGTGACGATCAGGTTGTGCAGATCAATGAACGTCGCGCCGGCGGCCGCGGCCGATTGCTTGGCCCACAGCGCGTAGCTAGTGGGCTCAGCGGTCGGCGTCGGGCTGACGGCCGGCTTCTCGGGCGTGCCGCGTGGGGCGCGGGGCACGTACGAGCAGACGATCGGGGTCATGCCCTTTTCCTTTGCCTCGTTGATGTAGGCGCGCATGTACCAGCCGAAGCTGCGCACGACTTCCTTCTTGCCTTCCTTCAGCGTCAGCGTGACCTCCTGGCTTTCATCGCCCACGCCGCGAATCGTGCCGCGCTCGCGGTTGTCACCGGACAGCGGGGCGGGGTCGTTGTGGCCGAACTGCATCAGCACGAAGTCGCCGGGTTTGCCTTCGCTGAGAATCTGCTCCCAACGGCCGTCGGTGCGAAACGTTCGGCTCGACCGGCCACCGATCGCGCGGTTGACGACGTTGATGCGCGACTCGTCGAACAGTTCCTTGATCGGGTCGCCCCAGCCGCGCTGGCCCTTGGTGTTGTTGCGCACCGTGGAGTCGCCGATGATCCAAAGCGTCGGCCGTGCATCCGCGTCTGCCTTGGAATCGGCCGGCGCTGTGGTGGGGGCGGCCTGGCCGTTCACGTAGGCCGCGAGCGTTGCGGTCAGCAGGACGGCGATGCAGAACGTGTCGAACTTCCACATGTTGAACTCTCCAATCGGGATGAACGGTTCGGTACAGGCTTAGCGTCCTTCTGGAACCTCGGACGATCGGGCGACGCTGGCGGGCAGGTTGAAGGCGTCGACGTCGTCGGGCTTGGCCGGGTCGAACGGGGTCACGTCGCGTGACAGCTGATCGGCCAGCTTCAGGCCACTGGTGCGAATGCCTTCGACGACGCAGCGTGCCAACTCGTAGCCGCCGTACGCGCTGAAGTGCGAATCGTCCTTCAGCGGGGCGGACTGGCCGGGAAGCGTGTTGGCGGGGTAATGCAGGAACGCACGCTTCGAGTCCGCCTCGCCCAGCGTGGTGAAGAGCGTGCCGGACATTTCGTGCAGGTCGATCAGCGTTAGGTTCTGCTCTGCGGCAACGGCCCGCGTGGCGCGCGGGTAGTCGCCGAGCGAATCCTGCAACTTGCCATCCGACGAGAACCGCCGGCGGTACATGGACGTCACCAGCACCGGTGTTGCGCCCTTTGCTTGGACTTCGCGCACGTAGGATTCGAGGTCGGCCTTGAAGCTCGTCATCGCACCGATGCCTTCACCTTTCTCCTTCATGTCGTTGTGACCGAATTGGATGAAGACGTAGTCGCCGGGCCGCGCGAGGCTGATGATCTTGTCGAAGCGGCGTTGCGCGCGAAAGCTGCGAAGCGCGCGCCCCGACTCGGCATGGTTGGCGACGGCGACGGTGTCGTTGAAGAACCGCGGCAGCATCTGGCCCCAGCCGACGTAGGGTTCGTCGCGCTGGTCGGCAACGGTGGAGTCGCCGGCGATGTAGATGGTAGTGACGTCGGTCGCGGGCACGATCTCCACGGTACGCACGGGGGTGACGCTCGGAAGGAACTCGAGCGTGAGCTTGTCGTCCCAGTTCAGCGATCCGCGGTCGCGCTCGCCCAGCCGGACCTCATCGCCACCACTACCGATTGCCCGACTGCGCACGTTGACCAGGAAGGTTGCCGTGGCAGGTTCGACAGCGGTTGCCTGCGCGCGTTCGACCATCAGCCGCCGGGTTTCCGCTTTAATGGTCAGGCCGGTGGCTTGGGTTTCGACGAACGTCACGCGCACGCGATAGTTGCCCTCTGTCGGTACGCGCACGGAAAACTGGTTGGACGCATCGGGCTCGTAACCATACCCCTCGGCCTCGTCGTAACCTGTGCCCGGCGCGACCTGAACGTAATCGCCGTTCGTCGGGTCACCAGCGAGCTGAAAGCGCATCGGCGCCGCAGCTGCCACGGAAGCTGCTGAGCAGGCGGAGATGCCAATGCTTGTCATGATCATCATTGTGAGATTGGGCAGCGAGGTACGGATCAACGGAAGCTCCCTCAAATCAATCAGCACGTGACGACGTCGTACCGGCCGGTTCGGCCACCACGATGGCGGCCTTGGGCTGCTTGCCGGTCGACATGTCCCAACCCACGTGCGGCGGCTGGTTGTAGCTGACGTTCTGCCACGCGATGGACAGGCGGTACTGCGGGTCGTGCATCAACGTGTAGAACCGGTGCGACGTTGGGATGGTGGTCGTGTAAATCCGCAGCTCCTTGCCACCGGTGGTCGGCCAGATCACCTCTTCGCGCCAATCGCCGAAAAGGTCGGCCGACAGGCTGGGGTTGGCCTTGGTGCCGTTGACGCTCGTACACCCCTCTGCAGTGAAGATGCGGTCGGTCGTCTGCGACTGCACGTTCCACTTGCTCACGTGGTTCCGATCGAGCAGCTCGTCGTAGAGGTCGCCGTCCCAGTAGATGCGGAAGTTGCAGCTGGCGGGCTTTGTCTGTCCGATCTCGTTGCCGTTGGCGTCCCACACGCCTTCGATGCCGGCGCCCGCAACCCAGCTTTCGGCGCCGGGGTGGCGCGGGTCGATATCGAACGCGACACCGCGGCCCGGGCCTTCGTTCTTGTCGCCACCCGTCTTGGCCTTGGCGACGGAGGGCTTCTTCCACAGCGTCTTGCCGGTCTTCAGCGCGATCATGTGCGCGCCGGCATCGTCGAAGCGTTCTTGAATGCGGAACATCTCCAGGCCGGGGTTCGACGGCACCAGATCGCCCACGTGCATCGAATCGCCATGGCCGTACGCGGTGGAGAACAGGCCCGTGCCGTCGTCGTCGATCACGCAGCCGCCGTAGACGATTTCGTCCTTGCCATCGTCGTCGACGTCGACAACCGACAGGTTGTGATTGCCCTGGCCGAAGTACGGGTTGGACGGATCGGCGCCCGTGTCGAACAACCATCGTTGAACGAGCTTGCCGTCCTTCAGGTCCCAGGCGCTCAGTGCAGTGCGCTCGTAATAGCCACGGCACATGACGGCCGAGGGGCGCTTGCCATCCAAATAGGCCACGGTGGCCAGATAGCGTTCGGAGCGGTTGCCGTACGAGTCGCGCCATAGCGCCTTGTACTCGGCCGGGTCGGGTTGCTCGGGATTGGTGTTCGTGCGGGCGGGAGTGTACTTCACGGTGTCGATCGCGCCGCCGGTGAGCCCATCGAACGCGGTCAGCAGTTCGGGCCCCGCCAGGATGTGACCGGCCTCGTTGACCCAGTTGGCGTTGGCGTCACCGATGACGTTGCCCTTGCCGTCGGTCGTGCCGTCGGCGGTTTTGCAGATCAACTCGGAGCGGCCGTCACCGTCGAAGTCGTAGACGAGGAACTGCGTGTAATGGGCGCCGGCGCGAATGTTGCGGCCAAGGTTGATCGTCCAGAGCAGCGTGCCGTCGAGCTTGTATGCCTGCAGGATCGGCGGGTCGGTGACGCCGGAGTGCGAGTTGTCCTTCGCTACGCCGCTCTGCATGAGGACGATCTCGTATTGCCCGTCTCCATCGAGGTCGCCTGCCGACGCATCGCTCGGCAAGTAGCCGTCGATCGACTGCAGCGGCAACGACAGGTACGGCTTGTCCGCCGAATCGATCGACAGCGCAGGCGCCGTGGGCGCGTCGGCGATCTCGGCGCCGTTCACCACCGCCCGCACCGTGTACGCCACAGCCGAGCCCGTTGGTGGGGCGGCGTCGATGAAGTTCGTCACGTCGGTGATCGGCTGGGCGTTCAGGCGCTTCGGCTCGCCCTTGGCATTGGCGCGGTAAACGTTGAAAGCAACCGTGGAATCGTCCGTCCCCAGCAGCCGCCAACTGAGCCAGACTCGGCCACCTTCCAAGCGAACCACGACCGCACCGCGGTTCAGCCGCTCCATCAGGCGCTCGGCGAGCGCATCGGTGGTCGCCAAGGCCAGACCTGCGGTTAAAGCGATTGTATATAGATGCTTACGAAACAAGAAATGCCTCCAATCGTCAGCAGAAAGAGTGGAAGTCCTCCAACAGAATACCTCACCACAGGAGGTTTGCAATAATTTATGCAATTTTGAGTGGTAATTATTGCGATAAAGGTGAAAATCACTCGACTGCGGCGCGCCGAGTGCCGGTGATCCAGACCGCACCAAAAAACGGGACCATTCGCGCGCGACCTTGCCTGCGGGTGCGGTCGTCAAAGGGGCCACGCTGGTGTTCACGAAGACGACCGGCAGCACTCGCAACGACACGCTCCGCACCGGTCGCTTCGCGACCTAAGGTCTGCTGAACGTCGCTGGCAACACCGCCCAGAATTGGGGCGAGACCTCCCTTACCTTCGCCGGGCCGGGCGACGAGTACATCGCGAACAGTGACGTGCAGTTCGACACTGCGACGTTGATGGTGGCGTCCTAAAACACGCTGCGGATGACCAGCAGCCACACCGGCAGCGTGACGCAGGAGAAGACGGTCGTCCAGAAGACGCAGTCGGCGGCGAGGTCGGCGTCGCCGTCGAGCTCCAGCGTCATCAGCAGCGTATTGACCGCGGTCGGCACGGCCGCGGTGAGGATCAGCAGCTCGGCCGGCCAGGCGTTCTCGCCCCAGAGGTCGACGCTGCGGTAACCCGTGCGGTGCAACGCGTACAGCAGCGCCGCCATCTGGATCGGTCCGAAGATCAACCGCAAAAACAGCACCATGCCCACCGGTCGCCACCTCGGCCACCGCGGGCGGGCGGCCAATTGCGCGCCCAGCGTGAACAGCGCCACCGGCACCAGCGCGCCCGCGATGTAGGCGGCCGGCTTGGCGATGACGATCGGCAGCGTGCGCGACGCGTCGCCATCGAGGTATAGCTTGCAGAGCATGCCGCCGGCCAGCGCCGGCAGCATCGGTAAGCGCACGATGCGCTTCACGTTCGTCCAAAGCGACACCGGCTTGGCGGCGGCGGCGATCCAGAGGCCGACGGTGAAGTTCAGCAAGTTCATCGTCATCAGCACGAACGCCTGCACCGCAGCGCCGTTCCCCACCGTACCGCGGCCCGGGTAGGCCAGCTCCGCCAGCGGCAACCCGTAGTTGCCACTGTTATAGAACATCGTCGCCAGCGCGATCGCCGCCAGGGTCGGCCGGCTGATGTGCAGCAGGCGGCCGATGCCCACGACGACCAGCCCCAGCGTCATGCACTGCAGCATTGTTACCAGCACGATGCCGCCCATGTCGCTCCAGGGCAGCGTGCTGGTGGAGACGTAGTGGAAGATGAACGCGGGGACCAGAAAGTAGATGTTGAGCTTCGACAGCGTGTTGATGTCCAGCGTGAACTTCCGCCGTACGAGCACGCCCAAGCCGATGATCAGCATGATCGGGGCGAAGACGTCGAGGAGGATTGAGGTGAACATGAGGGCGATGCGATCGGACGGCCATCGGGCGAAGCAACTTAGCGTGGCTGGGCAAGCTGTCGCATGATCGTGCGGGACTGATCGTTCAAAGCCATCGGAACGCGGCGGCGGCGGCGAGGGGGGCGACCAGCATCGCGATCATCGTCATGCAGCCGGACTTTGACGATGACGCGGAAAACTTCTCGGGGTCGCTCGCTCGCAGCTCGGCCGTCATCGCATCGACGGCGTCCTTCGCTTCCTTCAATCCCTGCCCCGTGGCGCCGCGGTACAGCTTAATCGCCTGGATCTTGCGCCCGGCGAAGATCAACGCCTGAATTTTTGCTCTATCGCCATCCGACAGTGTTGCGCCCATTCGCGTCCCCGATGTTTGGTCTGCACCGTTTGGCGACCGGTTCAACGGCCACCCGCGCGCAAAGCTTAACACAGAGTGGGACGGCCGTCGGCGCAGGCCCGTCACCGCGCCGCGGGGTAGGCGTTGCCGTCGCGCACGAAGGCTTCGTAAACGAACATGCCGAACACCGGCCACCAGAGCAGGTCGTTGGTCAGCAGCGTCAGCCCGACCACGCCCGGCATTTGCCCGGTCGACCAGCCCCAGAGGAAGCCGATCGGCCCGAAGATCTTGCCGAGCAGGCCGATGAGCGCAAACGGCGCGTAACGTTCCGGATCGCGCGACAGGTACCAGTAACCGATCGAGAAGACCATCACGAACATGCCGATGCACTGCCAGAACTGAACCGCCAGCGCGTCCGGCTGCGGCAGTTCAATGCCCGCCAGCCGGAACGGCACGCGCGGGAAGAGGATCACCAGCACGCCCCAAACCAGGTTGTAGATCGCCGCTGCGAGGAACCACTTCTGATAGAGCCGGCGGCGGGTGGGGCTGATCATGTTCGCATCTTAGGTGCAGCGGACTCGGCGGGACGGGTTTCGGGGGATTTGAACAAAACGGCGCTAGGGATCTGATCCTCTTTCCCGGTACGCCGGGAGAGGGTTAGGGTGAGGGTGATCTGATCTACCGGAATCGTCAGCATTTCAAAATGCACCCTCACCTGGCCTCTCCCGGCGCACGCGGGAGAGGGACCGGAAGCCCCTCGCTCGATCCATGAACACCCTACGGCGTCGCCATCCACGGCCGCGCCCGGAACGTGGCAGGGGTGACGCCGGTGTGTTTCTTGAAGATGCGGCAGAGGTAGTTGGCGTTGCTGAAGCCCGACCGCCTCGCGATCGTTTCCAGTTTGTCGTCGCTGGCGCGCAACGCCCCGGCGGCCAGGCGCAGGCGGTGCTGGGCGAGGTAGTCGCTGGGCGTGACGCCGACGGCGGCGTGGAAGCGGCGGGCCAGGTACTCGCGCGAGCAGTCCAACTCCTCGGCCAGCGCCAGAATGTTGAAGTCCGCCTGCGTGGCCCGCGCGGCGATCAGCCCGATCGCCCGGCCGATGCGCGGGTCGGTCGCCACGCGCGACGTCGACAGCGTGCTGAAGACCGCCATGTACAACTGGTACAGCAGCCCGCTCGTCACGTAACGGTCGCCGAGCGTGCCCTCGGCATATCGGCGGACGATCTCCCGCATCAACGACACCGGCGCCGCATCGCCGAAGCGCAACACCTGCCCGAAGTTGCGGGCGATGCGCTTGGCCCAGCGCATCGCGACCGGGCCGGTGGTGGAGACGAAGATCAGCTCGTACGGCTCGTCGTGGTGGTACTGGTAGCCATACGAGAACGGCCCGGGGATGACGTCCATGAACGCATCGCCCGGTTGCAACGCGATGCGTTCGCCGCGCTGCGGCTGGTAGAAGCTGCGTCCCGTCAGGGTGAGCTGCAGCACGAGGTGGGCCGCGTCGTCGCGCGTGAAGGCGTTGAAGCCGTACTCGGGCCCGCGCGTCTCGTGACCGCAGCCGTGGAACCAGATCAACGGCTCGTTCGTGCGCGTCCACGGGCTGGCGGCGTGACCGATCGCCGCGTCCGGTAACACGATCGGTTTATCCTGCTCGGCCACATCACAAATGTACTATATTAGTCTGCGGCGTGCTATTCCTAGTTGTGAAGGCGATGGTAGCCTGTTCACCATAGGGTTATCGCGGTTGGGCAGACGTTCCCGCTCGCGATGGTTCACTCATCCACAAAGGACGCAAAACATGGCAACCGAGACGCTCGAAGAGACCAGCAAGGGCCACGCCGCTCACACGAAGGCCGCCGACTCGCAGGAGGGGCTGCGCGGCAAGTTCACCCGGCCGATCCACGTCACGTTCTTCGGCGCCGGCTCGGGCTTTTGCCCCACGCTGTGCAAGGACGTGCTGCTGACGCCCGGCGCCGAGCGCGGCGAGTTTCGCCTGGTCGACGTTGACCGCGAGCGGTTGACCACGATGCACCAGGTGATCGTGAAGCTGGTCGCCGACGCCGGCCGCAGCGATGGTTGGACCGTGCGCTCGACCACCAACCGCCGTGAGGTGATTCCGGGGACCGACTACGCGATCTGCTGCGTGGAAGTTTCGGGCATGGCCTGCGTGGCGTTCGACAACGACATCCCGCTGAAGTACGGCGTCGACCAGTGCATCGGCGACACGCTCGGGCCTGGGGGGCTCTTCAAGGGCCTGCGCACCGTGCCGGTCTTCCTCGACATCCTGCGCGATTTGCGCGAGCTGGCGCCGCAGGCGATCATGCTGAACTACACCAACCCCATGAGCATGCTCGTGCTGGCCGCGGGGCGCGCGGTGCCGGAGATTCCGGTGGTGGGGCTTTGTCATAGCGTGCAGGGCACCAGTCACCTGCTGGCCAAGTACGCCGAGGTGCCGTACGACGAGATGGAATGGGAATGCGCGGGCGTAAACCACCTGGCGTGGTTCACCAAGCTGAAGCACAACGGCGAGAATTTGTACACGAAGACGCTGTACGAGAAGTTCGCCAAGCAAATCGAGGAAGGCGTCGCCGAGGCCGAGGCGGGGCTGGCGCCGTACAAGACCGATGAGAAGTGGCACTGGTCCAAGGACAGCAAGGACAAGACCTGGAAGCAGGGCGATCTGATCCGCAAGGACATGTGCGTGCAGTTCGGCGCGTTCATCACCGAGTCCAGCGGCCATTTGTCCGAATACCTGCCGTACTACCGCAAGAACGACGAAGGCCGCAAGCTGCTGCGCCTGGGCTACGAGGGTGGCAGCCGGTTCTACGCCAGCAACTGGCCCGATTGGCGCAAGAACGCCGACGAGAATCGCAACAAGCTCGTCAGCGGCGAGACCAAGACCGAACTGAAGCGCTCGTGGGAATACGCCAGCTGGATCATCGAGGCGCGCGAGAAGGACACGCCGGTGCGCATCCACGGCAACGTGATGAACAACGCCGAACGCCCCGGCCAGCGCGGCAGCGGCGAGGGTGGCAAGCTGATCACCAACCTGCCCGGCGACGGCGCGGTGGAAGTGTCGTGCATGGTCGACCGCAACGGCGTCAACCCCACCCGCTACGGCGCGCTGCCGTCACAGATGGCCCACATCTGCCATAGCCAGATGGCCTACTTTGATTTGGCCGCCACCGCCTGCATCGAACGCAGCAAGGAAGCGGCCGTCCACGCGCTGCTGCTCGACCCGCTCACGAGCGCGATCCTGAGCCCGCGCGAGATCCGCAAGATGACTTACGAGATGTTCGACGCGGAGAAGGAATTCCTGCCGGGGTATAAGTAAGCCACGCATCATGGCGTCCGGATGACGCGAAGGTAAATAGATGTCATCCCGAGCGGAGCCTAAGGCGACGGGAGGGATCTCGACCGGACGAGAATCGTTAGTCCATTCGAGATCCCTCAGGTCGCCAAGGCTCCCATCGGGATGACGGGGGATGATGGCGGCCTGTTCCGATGAACAGGAACGCGACGAGTCGCAACGAGCCCGAACTTAACACGAGACAGCAATCATGATTAAAGTCGCAATGATCGGCGCCGGCAGCGTGGTCTTCTCCAAGAACCTCACCGGCGACATCCTCGGGTTCCCCGAGTTCAAGGATGCCACGTTCAGCTACATGGACATCGATGAAGAGCGCCTGCAGGTGGGCGCCGATCTGTGTCGCAAGGTGGGCAAGGCGCTGGGGGCCAACCCGAAGATCGAGGCGACCACCGACCGCCGCAAGGCGCTGGAGGGGGCCGACTTCGTCATCAACATGGTGCAGATCGGCGGGTTCGATTCGACCTTGGTCGACTTCGAGATTCCCCGCAAGTACGGCCTGAACTTCACGATTGCCGACACCACCGGGCCGGGCGGGTTCTTCCGGGCGCTGCGCACGTTTCCGATGCTCAAAGGGCTCGTGACAGACATGATGGCCGTTTGCCCAAAGGCCACGCTGTTGAACTACAGCAACCCGATGAGCATGAACATGCAGACGATCACGCGCACGAGCGACATCCGTGCGGTCGGTTTGTGCCACAGCGTGCAGGGCACCTACAACCAGCTCATGGGCTACATCAACGAGAAGCCCGAGGACACGAATTTCATCTGCGCCGGCATCAACCACATGGCCTTCTACCTGAAGATGGAGAAGGACGGCCAAAGCCTCTACCCGCGCCTGTTCGAGGCGATGAACGACCCCAAGGTCTACAACACCAACAAGGTGCGCTTCGAGATGATGAAGATGCTCGGCCACTTCGTCACCGAAAGCTCGGAGCACAACGCCGAGTACAGCGCCCACTTCATCCCGCATGGCAAGGACGTGATTCAGAAGTACGACGTGCCGATCGACGAGTACCTGCGCCGCTGCGACGGCATCGTCGACGAGTTCGAGCGCATGAAGACGTTCAGCAAGAGCGACGAGCCGATGAACGTGCACCGCAGCCACGAGTACGGCAGCACGATCATCCACAGCATCGTCACCAACACGCCCAGCGTGGTCTACGGCAATATGCCCAACAACGGCGCGATCTCGAACTTGCCGCGCAACGCGATCGCGGAAGTGCCGACGCTCGTCGACCGCAGCGGTCTGCAGTTCACCACGGTGGGCGAGCTGCCGCCGCAATTGGTGGCGTACATGAACCCGCACGTCACGCAGCACGAGCTGTTCATCCGCGCCGCGCTGGAGGGCCGCCGCGATTACATCTACCAGGCGGCGATGTTCGACCCGCTGACGGCGGCCACCATGCCGATGGACAAGATCCGCGAGCTGTGCGACGAACTGATCGCCGCCCACGGCTTCGAAAAAAACGGCGGCTTCCTGCCGGAACTGGACACCGTGAAGACGCTGGTGCCGACCAGCGGCCAGTCGTTCGGCAAGGTGGACCCCAAAGTGCTGCGCAAGAGCTGGGACGACACGCAGGCCAAGGCAGGTCAGGATTACATCACCGATTGGCACGTCATCGGCCCGTTCAAGGGAACCGAGAAGGGCAAGGTCAACCTCGACGTGAAGACGCCGTTCGAGGACGACTTCACCAAGCAACCGGATGCCGCGATCGACCTGAAGGCGGCCTACAAGATCGGCGACGCGTCGCTGAAGTGGAAGCCGGTGCAAGCATCTACCAAGAACGGGTTGGTCGACTTGGCCCGGGCGCTGGGCGCGACCGATTACTGCGTCGCCTATGCGGTGGCCGAGGTCGAGTCGATCCACGCCCGCGAGACCGTGCTTCGCTGCGGCAGCGACGACGGCATCATGATCTGGCTGAACGGCAAAGTCGTGCATTCGATGGAGGCCATGCGCGGCTACAGCCCCAACTCCGACGAGGCCCCGATCTACCTCAAGGCCGGCGTCAACCGGATCGTGGTGAAGATCACCAACCTCACCGCCGGCTGGGGCTTCGGCGTCGCGGTGCCGAAGGCGAACTTCTAGGCAGGCCGCACGCGCCTTGCCTGGTCCCTCTCCCGGTATTCCGGGAGAGGTTAGGTGAGGGTGATTTGGAACGACGAGCGATCGTCGATCTTGCATGTTCCATCATGAGTTGTGGATATCAATTCACGGCTCGCATCGATTTCCGTACAGACTTGGTCGCTCACGATCCCGAATCACCTCACCCAGCCTCTCCCGGAGTACCGGGAGAGGGGCCGGAGGATGATCGTCGTACGTGATCTCCCATCCGTGTCCGTCGCCCATTTATGGGCGCTTTCCTCAACTTACGCTGGCCCCTCGGTTACAATCGACGTCCCATGAATTTGCGTGACAAGATCGATAACAATACGGCCGTCGTTGGGGTGATCGGGTTGGGGTACGTGGGCCTGCCGTTGCTGGCGGCGTTCTGCAAGGGAGGCTTTCCGGTCATCGGGTTCGACGTGGACCCGAAGAAGATCGAGCAGCTCAAGGCGGGCCGGAACTATCTCAAGCATCTCGGCGACGCGCTTGTCAGCGACATGGTCGCCACGGGGCGGTTCGATGCGACGACGGACGCGGCCCGCCTTGGCGAGTGCGACGCGATCATCGTCTGCGTTCCCACACCGCTCGGCACGCACCGCGAGCCGGATCTGTCGTACATCGAGAACACCGCCGTCGACATCGCCAAGACGCTGCGCGAGGGGCAGTTGATCGTGTTGGAAAGCAGCACGTACCCGCGCACGACGCGCGAGATCATGCTGCCGAAGTTCGAGGCGCGCCAGACGGCCGGTGGCAAGCCCATGATTTGCGGCAAGGACTTCTACCTCGCCTATTCGCCCGAGCGGGAGGATCCCGGCCGCAAGGACTTCAATACGCAGACCATTCCGAAGCTCGTCGGCGGCATCGAGTCGCGCAGCGGCGTGCTGGCGACGGCGCTGTACGAGAAGGTGATCGCCCAGGTCATCCCCGTCGCCAATGCCGAGGTCGCCGAGGCCGCCAAGCTGCTGGAGA
Organism: Tepidisphaeraceae bacterium; assembly: GCA_035998445.1. NCBI lineage: Bacteria > Pseudomonadati > Planctomycetota > Phycisphaerae > Tepidisphaerales > Tepidisphaeraceae > Tepidisphaeraceae bacterium. The sequence continues at coordinate 56,832 of DASYHQ010000037.1, forward strand.
ACATCTACCGCGCGGTGAACATCGCGCTGGTGAACGAGATGAAGATGGTGCTGACCGCCATGGGCATCGACGTGTGGGAGGTCGTCCGCGCCGCCGCCACCAAGCCGTTCGGGTTTCAGGCGTTCTACCCCGGCCCCGGGCTCGGCGGGCACTGCATCCCGATCGACCCGTTCTACCTGACCTGGAAGGCCGCCGAGGTCGGCATGCCGACGCGCTTCATCGAACTGGCCGGCGAGATCAATCACGCCATGCCCGAATGGGTCGTCCAGCGGACGATGCTCGCGATGAACGGCCAGGGCAAGGCCGTCATGGGCAGCCGCATCCTGGTGCTGGGGCTGGCGTACAAGCCCGACGTGGATGATGTCCGAGAGAGCCCGAGCTTCGAGTTGATCGAGAAGCTGATCGACCTTGGCGCCGAGGTGGACTACAACGACCCCCACGTCGCGGCGACGCACAAGATGCGGCATCACGACTTGCGGATGGAAAGCGTACCGCTGACGAGCGAGTCGCTGGCGAGTTATGACTGCGTACTGATCGCGACGCACCACGCCGCTTATGACTGGCAGTTCGTGGCTGACCATTCGCGACTGATTGTCGATACCCGCAACGCCATGGCGGGCGTAAAGGGCCGGCGGAATCACATCGTGTCCGCGTAGTGCTGAACTGCCCCAAGCTACGTAGACGACCAATCCGGCCGTGGCATGGGCGTCTCGCCCATGCTTTTAATGAGGCCATAGGATGTTTTTCATCGCTGCTGCTGGGTCGAAGCGGTCTGCCCTTAAATGAAGCTTCCCTTTCAATCCACACGCATGGGCGAGACGCCCATGCCACGGTTGGAGAACGCGCGTATCAACGAAAAAGGCCGACCCTAAATAAGGCCGGCCCGTGGGAGGGGAGGATCGATAACGGCGGGTGTTACGCCAACTTCACCTTCGCGTGTTCCCCCGGTTGATAACGGTCGCCGGTGAGGGTGGCCTTCACGAAGCCGATCAAATGCACGACCGCGCCGCCCGGCGAGTCCCAGTATTCGGCTTGTTCCACATCAACGCGCAGTAGCGCGATCTTCGGGTCATCAACGCCATCGGGGAACCACGCCTTCAGCGGTGGGGTCCAGAGTTCCTTGATCTTCTCTTTATCCCGCACCAGCACGGCACGGCCCGAGACCGAAATGTAGCGGCTTGAACTGGGCTCGGCGTAGGCCAGGTTCACGTGGCGGTCGCGCTGGATCTCGAACACCTTGCCGGCATCGGCATCGGTGAAGAACCACAGCTGCCCGTCGAACTTGTCCTTCTGCGTCGACATCGGCCGGCTCCGCAGCGAGCCGTCCTCCGCCATCGTGGTCATCATGCAGATGTCGATGCCGTGGATCATCTTGCCCAGCTTCTTCACATCGTCGTCGTGGTTGCCGCTCATAATAATTCTCCGATCGTGGGTGAAATCCGAGGGTGTGGAACAGTGGGTGACAGGGTTACGCGTGCGCCCCGGACATCTGGCGGCACGATTCCGCGCAGCGGCGACACTCGTCGGCGCAACGCTGCATATGCTCGCGCATCTGCGGATCTTCGTCGGCCAGCCGCTGACAGTCGTCGGCGCAGCGCTGGCAGACCTCGGCGCAGGCGCCGCAGGTGTGCACGTGCAACTCTGAGCCGCGAATCATGAAGTCGGCCGACGTGCGGCAGATCTCGATGCAGTCCATCATCAGTCGCACGTGGTCGGCCTGCGTATGTGCACCGCCGGCCTGCAGGCAGTGCTGCAGCGTCTCGGCGCAGGTTCGGTTGCAGTGCAGACATTGGTCGATACAGCGGTTCATTTCAGCATGATTGTGGCTCATGGTGGACCTCCGAATGAAGCAAACAAGGGTTATGGGCACCACGCCAAAGGTCACATCGTCAGGTTGCGGCCGACCGGATCGCTATCGCGGCGGCCCTTCTTTTCAGGATGCGCTCGCTTCGACGACGCGGCACTCTGTCCCGGATGCACGCCCTCGGCGATCTCCTCGATCATCTTGCGGTTGAACGCTGGGATATCGTCGGGCTTGCGGCTGGTGACCAAACCGTTGTCGGTCACCACCTCTTCGTCCACCCAATCGGCCCCGGCGTTGCGCAAATCGGTCTTCAGCGACGGGTAGCTCGTCAGCTTTCGCCCGCGCACGACGTCGGCCTCCACGAGCGTCCACGGACCGTGACAGATGGCCGCGACGGGCTTGCCGGCGTCGAAGAAGGCGCGCACGAAGTCGACCGCCTTCTGGTTCATGCGCAGCGTGTCGGGGTTCTTCACACCGCCGGGCAGCAGCAGGGCGTCGTAGTCGTCAGCGTCGGCCTTCGACAGGGGCAGATCGACGTCGAAGGCATCTCCCTTCTCGTCGTGGTTCATCCCCTGCACCATGTCCCGTGCTGGCGAGATGAGCTCGGTGTGGGCACCGGCTTCCTCCAGCGCCTTGCGCGGCTCGGTCAGTTCGATTTGTTCAAATCCATCGGCGACCAGAATGGCGACTCGCTTTGTGGACAGTTCACCTGGCATAACGTGTCTCCGTTAAGCCGTTCCTGTGTCAAAGCAGGTGCCAGTTCGGTTCGATCCAGTCGATTCCACTAAAATCGTTACGCTACAACGCTACGCTTCAGCTTGGCGACCTCAATATCGGCTTGGCGGGTGGGTTCTGGCACGCGGTAGCGGGTGCTGCACGCCAGTACTAGCTCGGCCGCGCTAGCCAAATCGACGCGGTGTCCGACGCTAACGAACAGCGGCCGGGTGGCGCGCTTCGTGCGCAACACGAGGCCGATCTGCTCCTGCTTGTCATACAACGGCGACGTGGCACCTGCGGCAACGCGTGGCTCGTCAAACGTACCGATGAGCCTGCTTTTGGCGACGCCCACGCTCGGCACGTCCAGCGACACCCCGACGTGCGCCGCCAGCCCACAGCGGCGGGGGTGGGCCATGCCTTGACCATCGAAGCAGATGACGCCAAACGGGTGCTTCAAGTTACCGATGGCCGCCGTCACCACCGGGCCTTCGCGGAAGCTGAGGTAACCGGGGATGTAAGGCACGTTCACCGGCGCGGAGGCGTGGGCGATCTCGATGATGCGCTGTGCCTCGCGATCGTAAACCACCGCCGCCGCGAGGACGGTCGACTTGTCTTTGGAGAACGCCGCGTCGACGCCCGCTACGAATCGCGGCAAGGGGGATAGCGGCGCGATGACGAGGCGCTCGCGGAGCGATTGTTGTGTGGCCTTCCAACTGGCGAGTAACGCGGCGTCCACAACTCTCTCGTACCACGGGCGGCCCGCCCGTGTCTTCCATGAATCCACTCATATAGCCCCGGGCTTGCCCGGGGGCATTTCGGTTCACCCGGGCAAGCCCGGGGCTATGTGGAGACGACGACCAGGATCCTACTGGGGCAAGAACTGAACCACCTGATACCCGTAGCCCGTCCAGACGAGCACCAGCGCCACCAGAAGCCAGAACCCCGCCGCCAGCGCTTCACCCACGATCAACCCCACGAAGACCGGCTTCATCGTCTGATACAGCCCCGCGCCGCCGAAGCGCAGGATCAGCACCTTGGCGGTCCACCCGAGCAGGATGCTCCACCACGCCAGGCGCACGTACCACGTGTGGCTGACCAGGTACGCCACCGGCATGAACGGCCACCCCGCGAACCGCAGCGCGCCCCATTGTAGCACGCCCGTGACCACCGCGCCCGTGCCCACGTGCAACGGCACGTTATGCGACTTGGGTGGATACGCTTCGCGCGCATGGTCGACCAAGCCATTGGCGATGTACTGCCGCGGCAATTCGACGGCGCCCCAGTGGTTCTCCATTACGTTCGCGTTCACGCTGAGCGGAAGCGCGTACGTGTAATAACACCACAGCGACGCGACGGCCGACACCGAGAACGCCACCAGCAGCGCCCAGACCATTGCCGCGATCACCCCGCGGCGCTGGCGGGGCGTCGTGTCGTCGCCGGCGGCGATCTGCAGCCCGTGCAGCGCGTGCGGCAGCACGCTCTCGCGGCTGGCGATGGGCCCGAAATAGCTCGACAGCCCACCGGCGAACACGTCGCGGTTGGTCAGCAGGCTGGGCGCGAAGTTCGACGTCACCTGCGCGCTCGTCACCATCACGCGAATGAACGGCAACCCCGTCTCGGCGACGATGCGCGCCACGATGATGTGCGCCGCCAAAATCAGCCCCACCAGCGCCACCGCGAACGCCGGCGATACGCCGATCATCAACAGCCACGCGATCATGCCCGCGATCGCCAGCAGCAGCACGCGGGCGCGCGTCGCGTAGCTCGGTTCGCCGGGCACCGCTGCGGTGCGCAGGCCAACGGCTTGGCGCACCACGGTTGCCCAGTGCCTGCGCCCGATCCAGATGGTGGCCAGCAGGAAGACGACGCACGCGCCCAGGTGCTGGTCGTCCCAGACAGCGTTCGGCATGTCGGCGCCCGTCGAGCGCACGCTCATCAGGATGACCTGTTCAATCAGGAAAATCGCCCAAAGGCTAAATCCCACGCGCGACTGGATGAAGTAGGTGATGCCGACGAACGTGAAGTACAGCGTCGAGCGCTTCACCTCGTGCATCAGGTGCCGCCAAGGTTCTTCCGACAGCGTCTTGGTCAGATCGTAGGTGAAGCTAAGGTCAGGGAAGTAGGTGGGCTGGTAGCGGTACATCGCCCCCATGCCTTGCAGGACGAAGACGCTGGCGGTGGCGATCCAGAACGACTTGTTGCTCATCAGCCGGTTGAACGCCCGCCCGGCGGCGGGGGGCTCGATCAGCATGATGCCCACCTGCGCCAGCGGGAACGGCAACCGTTCGTTCACTGCCCACTGCTGGCGCAGCAACGTCGCCAGCGCGATGAGCGCCGTGAACATGCACGCCGCGAACGCCCCCCAGCCCAACAGCGGCACGACCCACGCGCTCCACGGGATCGACCCGCCCTCGGGCGTGCGGCTGTAGAAGTCCAGCACGACCTCATTGCCGCGACCGCTCTCCACATCGGCAACCGGAAACAGCCACTCGGGCAGGCCCAGGTTGATGAACGCCTGCCAGATCTGATCGTTCCCCCGCCCCAGGTTGAAGAACGCCACCGGCAGCGGCACCAGGTTGCGCATCAACCCCTGTCCCGGCACCGCGCACGACACCAGCAGCATCGCCGTGATGACCCCCATCTCGCCGCGCGACAACGCCACGCGCGGCCACCACCGGTGCAGCAGCCCGTTGGCCACCACCACCAGCACCAACGCCAGCACCAGCGCCGGCGGGATGTAACTGCCCGTGAAGAAGCTGTTGTTGATGACGTAATCGTTGTACGGCGTAATCGTGCAGATCGCCGCGACGCCGATCGTCCCCAACAACAAACTTCGCCACGTAATGGCGCCCCGGCGGGGCGGTTCGGTCGCCGATGGATCCAAAGGCAGCGGGGCCATGTGGTGCAGACGGTACCTTATGAGCGGCGGAAGATGAATAAGTCGCCGTCAGCCACCGCGAAGAAGATTCGTCTGGTCCCCTCTCCCGCCTGCGCCGGGGGAGGGTTAGGGAGGGGGCGTTTTGAAATGACCAATGCCCAAACCAGAATGACCAATGAATGTCCAAGCACCAATGACCAATGAGGACGACGAGGACTTTCCGTCATTGGTCATTGGTCATTGGTCATTGTGAATTGATTGGTCATTCGGACTTGGTCATTGGTCATTGGTCATTCTCCCCTCACCCCCTCCCAGCCTCCCCCGGAGTACCGGGAGAGGGGCCGGAAGTCGCTCGCCGCCCGCGCCGGCCGCCATCCTTCCACTTTCCGAACTGGAACCTTTCCCCCGCTCCCTCTAAAATGAGACAACTTGGAGTTACCGCCATGTTCGACACCCAGCAGCTTCCCGACAACGTCCTGACGACCCAGCTCAAGCGCGTCGTGAACTGGTCTCGCCGCAGCAGCCTGTGGCCGATGCCGTTCGCGACCGCCTGCTGCGGCATCGAACTGATGGCGACCGCGTCATCGCGCTACGACCTCGCCCGCTTCGGCGCTGAAGCCATGCGCTTCAGCCCGCGCCAGAGCGACCTGATGATCGTCGCCGGGCGGGTGACGATTAAGATGATGCCCGTCCTCCAGCACATCTACCAGCAGATGACCGAGCCCAAGTGGGTCATCAGCATGGGCGCCTGCGCCAGCACCGGCGGCGTGTTCGACGCCTACGCGACCATCCAGGGCATCGACCAGTTCATGCCCGTCGACGTCTACGTCCCCGGCTGCCCGCCACGCCCCGAGACGCTGATCGAGGGCATCATGGCGTTGCAACGCAAGATCGACGAAGACGGCCTCCCCCCCGCCGGCAAGCGCCGTCCGCTGCAGCTGGTGATCGAACCCAGCTACAAGCCCGCCGCCCAGCCGGTGCCGTTGACGGTGCGGAAGCAGCCGATGATGGGCGCGTAGAGCCGCTCCTTTTGCTGCACTGCTCGCGTCCGTCCGCCCCGCATATTGCGCGAGTCAGCGGAACCGAGCCGTCAACGTCCAGCAGGCCGCGGGTATCCCTCAGTTCAACGCGCCGGTGTCACTGCGGTTAGCAAACGCGCAGCCTCGCTGCCGCGCACCGCTCCTTCGCGGAATGCTCCGTACGCCCTGCAATTTTTCCGCGGGGCTCGCGTTTAACCGATCATAATGACCAAGACGTATTCATCGGACAAACTGCGCCCGATCGTGTTGTTTCTGGCCGGCGTGCTCAGCATGCAGTCTGCGGGCGGTGCCGAGAGAGCGAACGTAGCAGCGGGCGATGCCGCTCGCTTGGCCGGTGCGGCGCTTGCGCCGAAGACGGCCGTCCTCGAGATGGGCGGCGTGTTCGACTACGAGTGCGACGATGCGTGTCTGGCGCCGGGCGCGCCGGTGCCTGCGGGGAAGTACGCGGTCGTGTCGCCGGTGGGCAAGCCGACCGTGCAGATGATCAAGCAGGCGCCGCGCCTGGAGACGCTGGACGGCAAGACGATCGCGGTCGTGGGCGGCAGCTTTATGGCCAGCATCACGCACGTCGAGATCAAGCGGCTGATCCTCGCCAATCACCCGACCGCCAAGGTGATCCTGCTGAACGAA
>DASYHQ010000038.1 GCA_035998445.1 Tepidisphaeraceae bacterium
GCCGCGATCCTCGGCGAGCGCCCGCACTTGCTTCATGAACTCGTAGCCGTCTCGCGTCGGGAGGCCGATGTCGCTCACCACCACGTCCGGCCGCTCGGCCTGAAGTACCTCCATCCCCTCGGCTGCGGTCGCGGCGGTAAAGACGACGGCGTTGCAATCCTCCAACAGCCGCCTCACCAGCGTCCGCGCGTCCGGCTCGTCGTCCACGACCAGCACCTTCACGCCCGCGATGTCGGCGCACATGTCGGTCAGCAATGCCTGCGCTTCCCCCCCGGCCTTGGGATGGCGGCGATCGGGTTCGGGTTGCGACTCGGGGTGGATCACGGCCAACGGCAGCGAGACGATGAAGGTCGCGCCCTGTCCCTCGCCTGCGCTCTTGGCGCGGACCGAGCCGCCATGCAGTTCGACGAGTTGCTTGGCGATGCTGAGGCCGAGGCCCAGCCCGCCGTGCCGCCGGGTGGTGGAGGCGTCGGCCTGCCGGAAGCGGTCGAACACGTGCGGTAGGAACTCTGGTGCGATTCCCTCGCCCGTGTCGGCAACGCTCACCTCGAGGTGCGAGTTCACGCGTTCGAACACCACCTGCACGCGCCCGCCCCTCGGCGTGAACTTCACTGCGTTGGTCAACAGGTTCCAGAAGACCTGTTGCAGCCGGGCCGGGTCGCCGTTGACTGGCCCGGCCAGCGGGTCGAGGACCGCCTGAACCCGAATCCCCTTGGCGTCTGCCGCTGGCGTGGCCGACTCCACGGCCGCGCGGAGGATCGGTTCCAGCGAGAGGCGCTGAACGTCGAGCCGCACCTTGCCGCTGATGATGCGGCTCATGTCCAGCAGGTCTTCGATGATCTGCGCCTGCGCCCGCGCGTTCCGCTCGATCACGCCGATGCCCTGCGCCATATCCTCGGTCGATGCCGACGGCCGCTTGACGATCTGCGACCACCCGAGGATCGCGTTGAGCGGCGTGCGAAGCTCGTGGCTGAGCGTGGCCAGAAACTCATCCTTCATCCGACCGGCCCGCTCTGCCTCGGTGCGCGCCGCCCGTTCAGCTTCGAGCAACCGGTCGCGGTCCGCCTCGGCCCGTTTGCGGTCGGTGATGTCCACGCTGGCCGCGATGACCCCGCTCGGTTGACCGTCGCGGTCCTTCATCAGCGAGACGCTGTTGCTGACCCAGACCTCCGACCCGTCCGGCCGGACGTACCGCTTCTCGATCACGAACGGTTTCCCGTCGCCGACGGCCGTCTGCAACAGTCCGAGGTTCCGAGACAGGTCGTCCGGGTGCGTGATGTCCTGCATGCGCAGGTCGAGCAGTTCCGCGTGGGAGCGGCCGACAATCTGGGCGTACCGGTCGTTGGCGAGTACGAAGCGGCCCGTCAGGTCCGCCTGCGCGATCCCCGCCTCGGTTTGCTCGAACACCGCGCGCAGCCGCTGCTCGCTCTCCCGCAGCGCCGCCTCGTCCCTGAGGGCGTCGGTCACGTCCCGAATTTCGATCACGGTGGAGACCGGTCGGCCGTCCCGGAAGATCGGGCTGGCCGCGACGAGGACCGGGAACGCGCTGCCATCCTTACGGAAGAATAAGTCCTCGTGCGCCCGCACGTCGAAGTTCTCCGGCAGCGCCCGGTCAATGGGGCACTCGTGCATCGGGTAGGGTCGCCCGTCCGGGTAGTGATGATGTACGAGGTCGTGCAGCGGCCTCGATCCGATCTTCTCGGCCGAGTACCCGGTCATGTCGAGCCACGACTTGTTCGCGTAGGTGCAGTACCCACGCTCGTTCATCATCGCCAAGCCTTGCGTCGAGTTCTCGGCGATGGTGCGGACGAGTTCCTCGCTCGAACGCAGGGCACCCTGTGCCCGCCTCTGCGCGGTCACGTCGTGCAGGGTCAGCACGGCCAGCACGACCTGCCCGTGGTCGTCCAGCACCGGACTTCCGCTATAGCTGATCACGCGCTGAAGTTCAGCGTCCAGCCGTCGAACGCCGACTTCGTAACCTAAGAAAGTCTCCCCGCGTAGCACCCGTGACATCGGCCACTCCCTGAGCGGCACGACCCGGCCATCGTCTGAGGTGAGTTCCAAGACCTCCGGGAAGTCATTCAAGTGCTTGCGAACTTCATCTAGGCTGGCGTAGCCGTGCATTTCCAACGCGGCCGCGTTCCATTCGGGGAGGTTTCCCGCCGCGTCTGCGACCACGACCCCATCGGCCATACATCCGACCACGGCCTGCCATCGGGAAAGGGCCGCTTCGGTGGCCTCGGTCGCGTGCCGTAGTGCCGCCTCCGCTCGCTTCCGCTCCGTCAGATCACGCAGTTGTCCCCGGAACAGTTGGACGCCGTCGACGCTGACCGGGCTGATCGTCAACTCGACCGGGAACTCGTCGCCGCTCTTTCGTATTGCTGTCAGTTCGATTCGCCTGCCGAGGATCGGCCCCTCGCCTCTTGCGAGGTAGCGGGCGAGTCCATTGCGGTGTGCCTCGCGAAGCGCGGGCGGGATGATCAACCTAGCCATCTCCTGCCCTACGGCCTCGGCGTGCGAGTACCCGAATGTTTGCTCTGCGGCGGCGTTCCACGCCGTGACTCGCCCCGCGTGATCCATGCCGACGATGCAGTCGAGGGACGCTTCGAACATCGCCGCGAAACGGGCCTCGCTCTGTCGAACCGCCGCCTCTGCTTCCTCACGGGCCGCAGACTCTCGCGACTGTGCAACGAGCGCCCGCCGAAGTTCCAGTTGGCTCATCACCTGTCGTGCCAGTGCTCGAAGCGCTTCCTGTTGGCTATCGGTCAGGTCACGCGGCCGGTGGTCCAGCACGCATAGCGTGCCCAGCGCGTGCCCATCCCCTGTTTTGAGTAACGCCCCCGCGTAAAAGCGCAGGTACGGCTCTCCGACAACGAGCGGGTTGTTCTTGAACCGCTCGTCCTCCTGTGTGTCGGGGACGATGAGCAATTCGCGTTCGAGGATGGCATGGGCGCAGATGGACGCGTCGAGCGGCGTCTCGCGCACCCCGAGGCCCAACTCGCTCTTGAACCACTGCCGGTCCCGGTCGATGAAGTTGATCACCGCGACCGGCGTCTGGCAGACGTGGGCGACCAACCGCACTAGGTCGTCAAAGGCCTGCTCGCCCGGCGTGTCGAGGATGCCGTATCCGCGCAACGCCTCGAGGCGGTGCTCGTCAGTGCATGCGGGGGTGAAGGGGTGTTCGGAAGGTAAGGACAGGAGGATCTCCGCACAAGGTATCTACCTGGCGGACACTATCGCCTCCGCAAGGCAGGTCTACCTAGCCATCTAATCGAGGGCAACGATAACGATATAGACGATATCTTCGACCATCTGGTGACTCCACAGGATGATCCTCTCGCGGCACCCGATCCCGCAACGGCTAAAGTACTTGTGGATTGTTGCTTCTAAAGAGCCCAGGCGGACGCTGCAGCTCTCTACGTCATGTAGAGCGAGCGCACCGCTTAATAGTAAGCGCAGCATGTGACCTCATGGCCCAAAGGGGGTACGTCCGGCGTGTCTCGTTCCCCGCCTTCCCTTGCCGCCAACTCCAACCACCTCACCAGCCCTCGAACCACGAGCACTTACCTGCCGGCGTTTGGTGGATGGGCGGGTTGTCTAGTAGCACAGCCTCCCGCGGCCGAACTCGCTCGATAATCCGCGCCGCCGTCTTGCCACCAGAAACAGCTGAAGTCGGCCAGCACGCCCAGCACGCTCGCCGGCGCGGTGCCGGTGCCGAGCGACCCGTCCAGCGCGTGCGTGCCGTTGTTGCCCACGACCGTGTAGCTGCCGCTGCGGTACGATTTATTCCAACTTCTCCCGCCCCTTCCTCCCGCCAACCCGGTAGGTAACCGGTAGGGGACCTCACGTTGGTCCCACCAACCCGTTGCCAGGCAGCCCACCGGTCCCAGCAGGGAAGGTCGTTGCGGGCATCACCTCCTTTATAGGAGTCCCGATGTCGTACCTCGACCCGACCGACCCGTCCGCCATGACCGTGGAAGACCGCCTCCGCGAGGTGGCCGCGATCCTCGCCCGCGGCGTGCTGCGCCTGTACCGCCGTGGTGCGCTCGGCCCGGAAGACCACTCAAATCCCGGCCCGTCTTTCCACTCGGAATCAGCCCAGGATCGACTTGATGTGTCGGCCCGGATGCAGCACATGGGACACCACAGTTAACGCACCCAGAGCAAAGGAGATAGGCATGAGCATCAACGCGAACGCCGAGCTGGCCAAGCCAACGCAGATGAGCCCTGCGCAGCTACGGCAGAAGTACGTCGACGTGTTCGGCGAGCCATCTAGGTCGGGCAACAAGGACTTCATAGTCAAGCGCATCAGCTGGCGGGTTGGCTGGGTTCGGCCGGCGTTATCCGCGCGGCAGGCGTGCGGGGAAGTCGGCCTTCAGGCCGATGCGGTTCACGTCGATCGGCTTGAAGCCCAGCTCCAACGCCGGCGAGTTCGGTCGCAGGCGGTAGTCGTGGATCTCCGGGTCGACGAACAGCGGGTCGGCCACGACGCTGTGGCGCTCGTAGCCGCGCGGCATCGCCCGCCATTGGTCCCACGACAGCCGCCGGCCACCGATGCGGAAGACCGGCGCGTCGCCGCTGGTGTCCCAGATCAGGTTGTGGTCCGACTCGATGATGCGGTCAGGGTCCCAGCGCTCGTCGATCGGGGCGATAACGGCCTTGGCCTCAGCGCGCTCGGCGGCGGTCCCGGTGAAGTAGAAGATGTTGCGCCGATAACGGTGGTGGCTCGTGCGCTCGCCGGCCATCGCCAGCGAGCCGATGCCGTAAACGATCGGCGGGCGGGCGACGAGGACGTTGTTGTCGATCGTCACGTCGACGCCCTTGGCGAAGACGCACCACAGTCCGCCGCCGTTGCCACGAACGTTGTAGACGATGTTGTTGGTGACGGTGAAGCCGTGCGACGCGTCGTCGAGGTAGATCGCCTGCTGGGTATCCCACTCGGGCGTGCCGGTGTCGTGGATCAGGTTGTGATCGTAGACGTTGCCGCGACCGGGGCCCCAGGACTCCATGGCGCCGGTGTCCTGGCTCTCGAGGTTGACGTGGTGGATGTGGTTGAACGCGATCAGGTTGTCGCGCGAGTGGTTGCGGCTGGCGCGCTGGTCAAGATCTTCAATCGCCGGGTCGCCCGCCGGCAGGTGTCCGCCGTGCGTGCCCTTGATCGACGTGCCGTAGCGCGGCAAATCGTGGATGTGGTTGTGCAGGACCTTGTTTCGTCCGCTCCAGGTGATCTCGACGCCATAGCCCGGCCCCTCGGCGTAACCGCAGCGGCGGATGTGGTTGTTCTCGACGACGTGACCGTGGTTGACGTCGGGCGTGTCGTACCCGAGGCCCGCGAGGCGCACGCCATGACCACCGTGGTCCTCGATCAGGTTGCCGTAGATCGTGACGCGCTGGGCCGCCCCCTCGGCGTGCACGCCGTTACCGTGCGCCACCGCGAGGCGGCTGAACCGCACCGAGCAGTCGGCGGCGTTGCTGAAGTAGACCAGGTCCCCGTTGGCCCCGACTAGGTCGAGGCCGCGGAAGTGCACGTTGCGGATCGTCTCGCCGTCGTCGGCGGCGAGGCGCAGCAGGTTCGCGGCAGTGGTCGCGATGATCTCGCGCGACGCCACATCACCATCACCATCGCCACCGCGCGGCCAGACGTACGCCCGGCCACGGCTGTGGGCGATCTGGCACTGGCCCGGGCGGGTGAGGAAGGCCAGCACGTTGCGCAGGTAATACTGATCGCCGCCACCACCGCGCAGCGTGTAATCGCGATCGTCGCCGAGGGCGAAGGTGCGCATCTGCGGGTCGATCGAGACGATCCGCTTGTCGAAGCTGAACCACGGGTGGCCCGGCCAGACGAGCACCGTGGCGTCGGTTAGGTCCCAACCGCTCGTGTCGAGGTCACCGGCGCGGTAGTGGAACGCCGTGTGAGATCGGTCGGGAGCCCCGGCGGTCTTGAGGTAGCCCTAGGCCGGAAAGCGCGCGACCCCCAGCGGCGCGCCGTTCTCGATCAACCGCCGTGGCGCGATGCCGTCGGGCAGCGGACACCACGAGATCTCACCCGCGTGCGGCCGCCAGTCGGTCAGCCGAACCCCGCCCACCAGTCGGGCGACCTCGCCGTCGAACGAGGCCCACGTGATCGAATGCTCGGCCGTGCCCGAGTCGAGCTGCGTCAGGCTCAGGCCCTGCGGCAGCGCGTAGGTGCCGCCGCGCAGCAGCACCTTCACGTCGTCCTCGAGCCCACCGGCCACCAGGCCACGTACTGCGTCGCGGGCGCGCTGCAGGGAATGGAACGGGCGCTCGGCGGTGCCTGCATCTGCATCATGGCCATCGGGCGAGATCACAAAGGTCGTCGTGGCGATCGTGGTGGTTGCGGTCATGGTCATGAGCATCAACAGAGTGGCCGCGAACGGCAGCGAGTGGGGGCGCGACATCGATGCTCCATCGAACGTGCCGTGTCACCTGATCGATGCGACAGGCAATCCAGCCAGCCAGCGGAGGCATGGCCCGGTGAGACCACGGGTACCCAGTTCTATCAATCACGATCGCCCCCATGTGACCAGCACGGGTGCCATGGCTCGCGGGCGCTTGACTGTCGATGTCTCGATTGCTCGTCGAGCCGTGCCGTGCGCGAGCGCGACGCTCGCGAGTCAGTCGTTCGTTTGGACCGTCCACATGCCACCGGGCGACCAGCCCTCGTCGAGGTGGTAGATGCCCCACCAGGCCCGGGTGGGGTGGCAGGTTTCCACGTCCGTGAGGGTCTCGACGTGACCGTCGGCGAACAGGTAGTTCCACCGGCCGGCGTACCCTTGCGAGGCCCCGCCCCCGCTGGCGAGCCGCGTGGACGCCTTGCCATGCGGGTAGTCGCGGAGCATCGCGAACGAGTTCGCCTGACGCTGGAACGCCGGGCGGTTGGTGATGTGGCTATAGCCTTGGCCGAGGAAGTTCTGTTCCTGGGGGCGTTCGACGAGGAGCAGCGCCTGCGACGAATTGCGGACGCGGGCGAACTTCACCAGCCCGCCGCCAGGGTTGCCCGTGCTGACGACGCCGCTGCCCGACACGTAGGCCCAGATGCCGGTCCCGGACGTCGGTCCGAACGGGTCACCGGCAGAGGGGTAGGCGTGATACGTCATCGCGTACGAGCGGGGCCCAGCACTGCCGGCCGGACCCCGCCGTGTCGGAAACGGGTCGACCGGGCAGAGCCAGATCTTCGCCTGCAGGTCCGCGTGGGCGTCGCCTGCCTTCTTGCCACCAATGTAGGGGTCGATCAGGCGGTCGAAGGTGAAAGTTGGCCGGTTCTGAGCGACGTCGTTGTCATACTGGATGGACGCGGGCACGATCTGGTCACCGTTGGCGTTCGCGTACATGCGCATGGCCAGCCCGACCTGCCGCATGTTCGATGCGCAGGTAACGCGGTACGCCGTCTGGCGGGCCTTGTTCAGGCTCGGCAGCAAAATGCTGATCAGCAGGGCGATGATGCCGATGACCACGAGCAGTTCGACGAGAGTAAAGGCATTGCGGCGTCGCATGATGTGAATCCTTCCAATAGATCCTTCGAAAACTGACCACCCGGCCCCGGTCGGCCGTGTCTGGGAGCCTCGGGACCGGGGGCCCGTGAAACTCGGGGCGACTTAGGTCCCGCGGCGGCGACGAAGGGCGGTCAGGCCAGCCAGACCGAGCAGGCCGAGCGTCGCGGGCTCGGGCACGGCCGTCACGCTCACGCTGTTGAAGAACTGGTCGTTCGAGGCTGAGTCACCGTAACCGGCGTTGTTGTTGAACAGGGTGAACCCGGTCAGGTCCCCAGCGCCAGCCAACGTGCCGCTCTGCGTGAAGGTCGATGGCGTGCCGCCCGCCAGGCGGGTGATCGTGGTGCTGTAGGTATCGGTCCCGGTGAGCGTGAACGCGATGTTCAATCCATCCAGGGTATAGGCGAGCCCGGCGCTCGTCCCATTGACCCCGTAAGTGCCACCGCCGTTAAATGGAATGTGAAGCGGCTGCCGGTGTCCGACACGAGACTGACACCGACGGCCGAGCCTCCGTTGATGTAACCGTTGTCAAAATTGATGGAGAAGGTCTGACCGACGCCCAGGGCCCCACCCGAAAAGCTTCGGTTCGCCGCGGTGTTTCCACCGTTGTCCGAGGCGATGCCCCAACTGCGACCCGTGGTCGTGCTTGGGGTGTCGATGTCCGTGTTCAATGCGCTGGGAGATTGATTCCCGTTATCGCCGGGCTTGCCGGTGAAGATGAACCCTTGGCCAACAATGCTCCGAGTGAACGACCAGGGGCCAAAGCCCGTGCCGCCGTTGGAGCCGGTGGTCCAGCCCCCGTTGTAAGCGGCGTCGGAGGCATTGTCGGCGGCGATCATGGCGGCGTTGGCCGAACCGATGCTGACGAGACCGATAACGGCAGCGACCATCGAGTGCTTCTGCAACATTCCGTTCCTCCAATTGCTATTCGCTATGAACGACTCAGCCTTGGCCGGCGCGACGCCTTCCAAGTCGCTCGTCGTGCCTACTTTGCCGCCGGACGGAAGAACAATACATCAGGCAGACATTCGATCAGCGGCAATAATTATTTCCTTTCGCGACTGTTCGCCCTCCCGAGGCGGTTCGGGTGCTGCTCGCCGCGGCTGCGTGGGGCCCTGGTCAGAAGTATGGGGCGGCAAAACGGACCAGCAGAGAAGGGACGCCGACCCGCTGCTGGGCACGGCGCGGTGCGGGGGCCATTGACCGCGACAGCGCTGCGGGCACGGCCCGCCTTGACGAAGCGGAAACCGCGAACGTGCGCCACGTGAGAAAGGGTAACCTTCAAGGTGCTGACTGAGCGCATGGACTACCTGAAACCGGTCGACCACGCTACGGCGTCGTGATGCTTGGAACGTAACCCGCGCCCACGCGCGGCGCACGGTGAAAATTCTTTCGTCCAGCGACACGGGCAAGGGGTCGCCAGCACGCGGCGCGGGCTGATCGCACCATCGATCCGATTGGGTTTAAGCCGCCGGTGGATTTTGAGAATCCCCCAAAATCAGACGGTATGGAGCGAAATATCTGCGGAAGCTCGCTTCCGGTGACTGTGAGCGGCAGCCTGTCATCGTCACGCGAACGCGTGACTGCCATCGCTTCGCCGCGCCATATCCTTCGGCACGGCACGAGTTCAACAAGCGATTGTGAAACAAGTATGAAGGGCCCAAGGGCGGACGCGCAAACCACCCGACGTGCGTGCGCTCCGTGCCGAACTGCGCGGCGAACGATCTCCTCCGCGGCGCGCCGTCCCTGGTCGGCGCGTGCCGGTCACCCGATAACGAGGCATCATGAATCACCCTCTGACAGCGGCCGCACTCGTCGCGATGATCCTGTCCACCGGTCTGTTCCCTCTTGCGCCGCACGCGCGCGCCGCCGAGCAGGTCGCCGACCACGACTTCTCAGACGCGCCCGTCGGCGGAAAGCCCGAAGGATGGAGCGTTCCGAACTTCATGACGCCGGGGAAGTCGCAGGTCGTCGGCGGCGAGAACCCGTTCGTGCGCTTCCGCAACGGCGAGGTGACCCAGGTGGTCGCCATGGAGCGCACCGTCGCGCTGCCGCCCGGCACAACGTTCGTCATCCTCTCGCTGAAGATGCGCACCGAAGGCGTGCGGCTCGGCAGCGAGGGCTGGCACGAGCCGCGCGTCTCGATGCGCTGGTTGAACGATGCCGGCGAGCAGGTGGGCGGCTACCCGCAGATGCCCAACCAACGCGCCGATGGCGGTTGGACGACCAAGACGGTCGAGATGGACGTGCCCGCCGGCGCGACAAAACTGAACCTCCAGCCGGGCCTGTGGCTGTGCGCCGGCACGCTCGACATCGACGATTTATCCGTGCAGGCCTTCCCCAGCCGGGCCGACCAACTGCGCAGCAAGATCAAGGCCTACTTGCCCGACTTCGCGATCGGCTCATTCGATACCATCGGTGCATCGGGCGGTCCGGAGGGCTGGGAGGTTGGCGCGGGCATCACGACGGTGTCGGCCGCGGATTCGCTGCAACAGCGCGTCGACCAGCACCCGGAGAACAACCGGCCGGGCAAGCCCGGGGCGCCAACGGGCCGCGTGCTGGCCATCTCGAGCGAGAAGGGGGACAACGATCTGCGCGCCCGCGCGCAGTTCGCGGTCGACCCCGCGTGGCAGGAGGTGCGCGTCGAGCTGGAGATGAAGGCAGAGCGCCTGATCCTCGGCCCGGAGGTGCGCTCACCGTCGCCCACGAAGTGGCGCCAGGCGGGGGCGCTCGTGACGTTCCTCGATGCCAGCGGCAAGGAGATGACCGACGGCGCCGGGCTGTGGGTGATGCACCATCGCGACTGGACCGAGTTCGCCGTCGAGGCGGGCGTGCCGGCGGGCGCGATCGTCTGCCGGATCGAGCTCGGCACCTGGTGGGCGGGCGGGCGCATCTACTACGACGACGTGCGCGTGACCCCGATCACCGAGGCGCGCGTCGCCGACGCGGCGCTGTCGCCCGAGCACGCGGCTCTGTTCGCGCAGAAGCCGGTGAAGGAGATCACCCCGCAGCGGGCGGAGATCGACCTGAACGGGCTGTGGATGTTCGTGCCCGCCGCCGGCGCGACGCTGAAGGAGCCCAAGGGGTTCGGGTACATCAAGGTGCCGGGCGCGTGGAACCGGGATGACGCGATAGCCGCGCGCGGCGTGGGCCGGGGCTGGCTGATGTTCAAGGGAGACGAGGTCGGCCAGGCGTGGTACGAACGGCCGATCACCGTCCCGGCAAGCTGGAAGGACCGGGCGGTCGTGCTGGACCTGGACCGCGTGAGCACCGATGCCGTCGTCTACTTGGACGGTCAGGAACTTGGCCAGGTGCAGTGGCCTGCCGGGCAGGTCGACTTGACACCCGCGGTGAAACCGGGGGTCGAGCAGACGCTGCGCGTGCGCGTGCTGGCGGTGGACGACAAGACGGAAGTCGTCTCGTACATGGGCTACCTGAACGAGCCCAAGGGCAAGGCGCAGCTGGACAACCGCGGCATCATCGGCCGCGGGTTGAAGCTGATCGGCCGACCCAAGGGTGGGCACGTCGCCGACGTCTACGTGCGCCCGAGCACGCGGCAGCAGAAGGTCGACGTCGACGTGGAACTGGCCGGCGTCACCAGGGCCGGCGAGGTGAAAATCGTCGCGGAGATGCACGACGAGCAGGGCAAGGTCGAGAAGACCTTCAACGCGACCGCGAGCGTGACGGCCGAGGCTGAACAGAAGGTGACCGTGTCGTGGCCGTGGACCGACGCGCGGCTGTGGGACTACCGCCAGCCCAACCGGTATACGATGCGCCTTTTCGTCGCGGGCGACGCGCTGACCGACGCGGTCGTTCAGCCCTTCGGCTTCCGCGAGTTCTGGATCGACGGGCGCGACTTCTACCTGAACGGCACGCCTTACAACTTGCGGCCGAACAACTTGCAGTACGGCGCCAAGCCGTCCGGCATCGTCAAGGAGGGGTACAACTTCGCCGAGCTGTGGCCCGACGACCGCGGTCGCCGCGGCACCGATCTGGAGTACGACGACGCCTGCATCACGGAGGCCGACCGCATCGGCTTCCCGATCGCCGCCAAGCTCGTCCACCTGGGCGACTGGGCGTCGGACATCAAAAAGTGGGAGAAGCCCGAGGCCCGGGCCGACTACGAGCGCCTGATGGCCCACTCGGTCCGCCGGTGGCGCAACAGCCCGGGCGTGGTGATGTGGGCGCACAGCGCCAACGTCTTCCAGTGGACCGGTGACGGTGAGCCGCGCCTGCTCGGGCAGCGCAACGTCAGTAACGCGCAGGAGCTGGAGCGCCGGCGCGACAACGTGTGGGAAGCGATCGCGATGGCCAAGACCGTCGACCCCATCCGCCCGATCTACGCCCACCACGGCGCCGACGCCGGCGAGGTCTACACGAGCAACTTCTACCTGAACTTCATCCCGCTGCAGGAGCGCGAGGAGTGGATGGCGCACTGGGCGCGGCACGGCCAGATGCCGTTCATCGCAATCGAGTTCGGTACGCCGCTCTACGCGAGCCTGATGCGCGACGAGGACGGCTACACCGCCCAGGGCCATTCCGAACCGAGCCTGACCGAGTGGATGGCCGTCTACCAGGGCCACGACGCCTACCGCGACGAGGCCGACGACTACCAAAAGATCTTCACTGAGCGGTACAAGGGCAGCGCCAACCACCGCAATGAGTATCAGCCGCACATCCGTCACGGGCGGTACGAGCACATTCTGACGCACAACAAGTCGTTCCGTGCGTTCCAGAACCTGTTCTACCGCAACACGTGGCGCAGCTGGCGCACGATGGGCGTGAGCGGCATGGGCATCCCCTGGCACCAGACCGACCCGGCGATGTTCCCCGAGCTCCCCGCCAACAACGGCGACACGCTCGCCTGGATCGCCGGGCCCGCCGGCGACACCGGTGCCGACACGCCCACCGATCCCGCGGTGCCGAACTTCACGCGCAAGGACCATCACTTCGCGCCCGGGCAGGCCGTTCAGAAGCATGTCGTGCTGATCAACGATGCCCGCGTCTCGCAGAAGTACAGCGCGACGTGGAGCGTGAAGATTGGTGATGCGGCCGTCACCGATGGCACCAAAGACGGCGAGCTGGCCGTCGGCCAGAAGCTGTTCCTGCCCGTCGACTTCACGGTGCCGCAGATCGCTGGCGACCGCGCCGACGGCACGATCGCGCTCACGAGCAAGATCGGCGAACACGCGCACACCGATGCCTTCCCGTTCACCGTCTTCGCGCCGCCCGCCAAGGCGCAGGGTCGGCTGGCGGTGTGGGACCCGGCCGGTGACACAACGAAGCTGCTCGCGTCGCTCGGGTACGCGGTGACGCCCTGGACCGACGGCCAACCGACCGAGGCGGTGGCGGTCATCGGGTGCAAGGCGCTCTCCGACCGCCACGTGCCGCCGGGCGACCCTGCGACATTTGTGAAGGCGGGCGGGCGGTTGATCGTCTTCGGGCAGGAGAACGACTGGACGCGCCTGTCGCTGCAACTGCGCACGGCCCCGCACGTCAGCCGACGCGCCTTCGCGGTGACCGCGGACCACCCCGTGCTGACCGGCCTGTCGAACGACAACCTGCGCGACTGGGCCGGCGAGGGGACGCTGGTGGCGGCCTACCCGCACCGGCCGGGGGCCGAGTGGCTCAGCGCCTACGGCTGGCGCTGGGGCAACCGCGGCAGCGTGAGCAGCACGCCGATCGAGAAGCCGCACCGCAGCAGCTTCCGGCCGATCATCGAGAGCGAGTTCGACCTCGCCTACTCGCCGCTGATGGAGATGGACTTCGGCAAGGGCCGCGTCACGCTCTGCAGGCTGGACCTCGAAGGACGCGCCAACGGTGACGATCCCGCCGCGATGAAGCTGGCGGCGCAGATGATGAAGCACGTGGTGAGCGGGCCCATTGCACCGAAGGTGGACGAAATCGTCTACGTCGGTGGCGAGCGGGGCGCGAAGGTGCTGGACGATCTGGGCATCGCGTACCGCAAGGCCGACGCCATCGATTCAGCCGCGAAGCTGGTGGTGGTCGGTGAAGGCGCCGACGCCGCCAACCTGACCGATTACGTGAAGCAGGGGGGCAAGGCGCTCGTGCTGGCCCGCGATGCCGGTGCCGCGCTCGCGGGTCTCACGATTGAGACGAAGGCCAACTTTCAGGGCTCCCACAACGTGCCCACTTGGCCCGAGGCAGCCGGGCTGAGTCCGTCCGACTTGCACTGGAAGACCAAGTTTGATGGCCGGGGTGCTGACCGGTGGCGACGGCGTCGAGATCGCCGCCGACGGCATGCTCGGTCGCTTGATCGGCGCTGACGGTGGCGTGGCGATCTTCGCGCAGGTTGACCCGACCTACCTGCCCGCCGACGCCAAGCATTACTTCCGCTTCAGCCGCTGGCGGCAGACGCGGGCGCTGTCGCAGTTGCTAGCCAACTTGGGCGCCACGTTCAGGCAGGACGCCGCCTTCATGGCGCTGCTGCAGCGCCCCGAGCAGGGGTACATGCTCGCCGGCGAGTGGGACGCGCGCAAGACGGTCTCGCTAAAGGAAAGCCTGTACCGCCAGTGGCACTCGGTTCAACCGGTCAGCGACGGCGCCAGGCAGTTGATCGCCCGCGGCGCCGAATCGACCGAGGGCTGGCAGAAGGTCTCGGTCCCCGCCTACCTCGAAAGCTACGGCCACGAGTGGAAGTGGACCGACGGCGAGACGCTGTTCCGCAAGGTGATCGACGTCCCCGCCTACATGGCCGGGCGCGACATGTTCCTGTCGGTGGGCCGGGTCGACGAGACGGAGGAGACGTTCGTGAACGGCATTAGCATTGGCTCAAGCAAGAGCTGGCTCTTCCCGCGCGGCCGCCGGGTGCCGGGCGCGCTGATCAAGCCGGGCAAGAACGTGATCGTCGTCCGCAACTGGGACGAATGCATCCACGGCGGCATGTGTGGCGCCGCCAACGCCATCTTCCTGCGCAGCGCCGCGCCGGACGCCGGCTTTTACCACCCGGACTACCTGTCCGATCAGGTCGATGAGTCCACGACCGAGGAGGGCTGGAAGGCCAGCTACGAACGCTGGTTCATCGCCGACAACCCGTACCGTTACACGCGTTGGTAAACGGCGCCTGGGCAGATGCGGCACGCCGGCGTCGCGGCCTTCAACGTAAGTCGGTCTCGGGGAACACCGCGCCGCCCCTGCGATCAACGGCGCCCCTTGCGGTAGGCGGCGGGCGTGGTGCCGGTGAGTTGGCGGAAGACGTGGCCCATGCGCTCGCGGCTCATGAAGCCGCTCGCCTTGGCGACGGCGGGGAGCGGGAGGTCGGTCTCCGCCAGCAGCTCGCGGGCGCGGGCGACGTGGACCCGCTGGACCTCGTCGTGGGGCGTACGGCCCAACGCCCGTCGGAAGCGCCGTTCCAGCGCGCGGCGGCTGACGGCGGTGGCGCGGGCCACGTCCTGAACGTCGATCGGCTCGCTGGCGTGCGCCGCGATGTACCGCACGGCGGCGGCGACGTCGGGGTCGTCCACCGCCAGCACGTCGCTGCTCCGCCGGACCACGACGCCGATCGGGTCGATCAGGATGCGCTGCCGCGGGGCGGCCTCCCCCCGCATCAGTCGGTCGAGCAGGGCGGCGGCCTCGAACCCGATGCGGCGCGTGCCCAGCGCCACGCTGCTGAGTGGCACCGGCGCCAGCTCGCAGCGGATGTCGTCGTTGTCCACGCCGACGACGGCCACGTCCTCCGGAACCGCCAGCCCGTGTGCTTTGCACTGGTCGATGACCTGTTCGCCCCAGTCGTCGTTGCACGCCAGCACGCCGAGCGGCTTGGGGAGCGACGCGAGCCATCGGCCCATGTCCGCCGGCACCGGGTTGCCCCGCGCCCCAGAGCCGGCGGTGGTGATCGCCGACGGGTAACAGTGCCACGACCCACCCGCGGCTTCCACAGCGCGCATGAAACCGAGGCCGCGCTCCATAAAGCTGCCGCCGCCCCAGGGCAACATCACGTAGGCGAAATGGCGAAAGCCGCGCTCGATCAGCGAATGGGCCACGAGCGCGCCGACCCGCGCGTCGTGGTTGGTCACCACCGGCCACGCCGGCTCGAGCGGGTAGTTCGAAACGTTGACCCAAGGCACGCGCCCCGTCGACATCGCGGAGGCGACGGCGCCATCGACCACGTGCCCGATCGCGCCGGCGGCACCTTCGCTGACCAGATCCGGCACAGGTTGCGGCGCGCGGAACGAGATCAACCGCAGGTCCCAGTCCGGCACCGTCCGGCCGTACTCGGTGATCCCGTGGAAGATCTGACGCGTCAGTGACAACTCGGTGTTCAGAATGAGAAAGATGGATTTCATCATCAACCATGACATCCTAATTAGTGCCGCAAAACATCTCAAATTAACCGCAATACATCCTGGCTGACGTCGATTTCGGAGGTATGTTCCCCCTGAGTCATTTCTGACTGCCAACGGAAAAATACCTTCATTAAGGCTTGGAGAAACACATGCACAAGATCCTACTTGCAGCCGCCGTTGCCGTTTCGTCGATCGGGCAAAGCGGCTATGCGGCCCCCTTCTTAAACGTCGAGTTCGGGCCTGGCAACAGCGCGACGGAGTCAGGCTTCACGAACGTCACGGCGGCCGGTGGGCCGGTCGTCACGTCCGCGGGTAACGTGACGGTCGCGCTCACCAATGCCCCAACTGGCAGTCAGCGAGACCGCGGGGTGCTCTCAGACAGCGGCGCGTTCACCTACGCGGACCTGTACGACGACTTCGTGCGGTCGGACGGTGGCAACACGCTGACCGTGGCGCTCAGCGGGGCGGGCATCCTGCCCGGCACGAGCTACGTGGTCACGCTCTACGGTTTCGACCCCCAGGGGACCGGCAGCGCGACCGGCTCCACCGTCGTGTCGAACGTTCAGGGCTACAAGCAGACGGGCGGCGCCTCGTTCGGCACCATCACTTACGCGGTCGTGAACGGAAATCCCGGTGCGTCGGCCCCGACGGCGAACGAGCAGTATTCGATCACCACCACGCTGAACTCGGGCGCGGGCGGACTGCTGAGCGTGGACATCACGCCCGTGTCCTCCACGAGTGGCTACACGTCCGCGATCCTGAACGCGATCCAGGTGTCGCAGGTGACGATGGTGCCAGAGCCGACGGCGCTCGGACTGCTGACTGTGGGCGGCCTCGCCGTCCTCCGCCGCCGCCGCCGCCAAGCCTAGTGAGTTAGTTCATCGCATCGCTAACGCGCGGAACCCTCGGTCTCGCGCGCAGAGGGTGTGTACCACGACACGGCGCGAAATGTTCGCATAGCGAATTCGGGCCGGTTGCGCTTAACTGAAAGGAGCCGGGTTTGACGTTGGTGGACGATCATCGCGAGGTGGGCGGGCAGATCCCGATCGTGCGGGAACTGGACGCGAGTAGTGCGGACGCCGCTACGGACCCGCACCGGCCGGCCATCTTCGCCGACGCCCCTGGGCGCGTGGAAGGCGTGGAACTGTACCGCGTCGACTGCACGAAGCCGCGGCACTTTAGCTTCGGCACGTGGCACAACCGCCAGCACCTGGTGCTACGCCTGCGGTGCGGCGCGCACAGCGGGTGGGGGGAGATGATCGTCGGCAAGAACGACCCCGGTTTCGACATCGCGTCGAAGTCGGCTGAGTTCGGGCAGCTGGTCGGGCTGGCGTTGCCGCAGGCGATCGCCCACGTGCGGGCCGCCGTCGGCCAGGGGGGCGCCAACGAGACGGAGATCGCGGAGATGGCGCTGATCGACCTGGCGGGCCGAACGATGGACCGGCCGGCGGTCGAACTGCTGCGCCTGAACGGGACCGATCCGGTGCCGGGGTTGTATTGCGTCCTGGACGACCGCCCGGACCGCGTGCGCGACGAGGCGCGCACCGCGCTTGCGCAGGGATTAACGACGCACTTGAAGGTGAAGCTGTTCGGAGAGCGGGAAAAGGACCTCGGCGTGGTGCGGGCCGCACGCGACATGTACGGCCCGGCCGCGTACGTCGTGGGGGACGCGAACTGCGGGTATCGCCGGCCATCGATCGACGCGCTGGCCGTCGACCTGCTCGCGCTGCACGCGGCGGGCCTGAGCGGGTGCGAGGACCCGGCCAGCCTGTCTAACGAGGATTGGGTGGCGTTGCAGGCGAAGGTGGGCGCGCTCGGCCTCGTTCCCGACGCGCCGGTGAAGAACGCCGCGCGCGCGCTCCGCACGCTGCTGCCGGGCATGGGCCGCGTTTACAATATCCACCCCGCCAACACGGGGTCGATCTTCGACGCCGTCGCGCTGGGGCGCAAGGTGCAATCGTTCGGCGCGAAGCTGATGATCGGCGACGACAGCCTCCTTGGTCCCGCCTGCCCGCGTGGGAGCAACTGGCCATCGGCCTCGGCGCCGACTGGGTCGAGGCGATCGAGAAACCGCAGGAGTGCGACGCGTTCCTCAACTGCCTCACTGGCCAGGCCACCGGGCGCACGGCGGACGGGCGCTTCGCGATGAACGCGCGGCGGCCCGGCTTCGGGCTGACGGTCGACGCCAGCGCCCTCGCGGCGGCAGCGGCGCAAAAGCACGTTCTGGCGTGACACGGCACGCGGCGTGCTCGCCTCGATCGAACGGAGCGCAGGGGCTTCACGCGAGGCTCGTCATCCTGATACGAATCCGGATTGATTCTTGCGTGTTCGTCATCCCGAGCTACCCCGAAGGATCTCTTCGTCTTTCACAGGTTTCAAGAGGTCCTTCGGAGTACCTCAGCATGACGAACACGCGGCAACGTTGTGTTTAGTACGTACGCGATAATTCAAACGGTCGCAGAACGAAAGAACTTTCGACGCTCATCGATAGCGAAAGTGAGATATAGCTTCAGCGTCCGTCACGCGCGTCGCGGCCGCCGCCCATCAGGCGAAGCCTAACGATCATTGCCTTCAAGCACTGACCGCTGCTGCGGCTGGGTCGTCGGCATCGATGTCGGAACCACTAGTGTGACCGGTCCAACCTTCCGACCCGTGATCATGATCGAAGGATCTTCACCGAGCGTGACGAAGTGCAACGCGTGCTGGACTGTCGCAGGCACCGATCCGAATGGCGCGCCGATCGCTTGGTTCTCGTAGATCCTAAAGACCACCATCGGTGGATTCGTGTTCAGCACCGCAAGCCCACTTTTCGTTGCGGCGAAATGTCGACCTATCAAGAACGCACAGGCTAGGCCGAGCAGTAGCCAGCTAAAGGCCCAGATCACCCGATCGCCCGCGAACTGCCGAAGCAGGAGGAGCGACGTGACGGGCCGGAACGACACTCTACTGGTCAGCGGCGATGCGAGCAGTAAAACCACGACCCCGATCGCAAGGTACGCCCATTCCACGCCTTTCGCACCAAATGCTTTGAAGGTAATCGCGGCGGCGATGACAATTTGCATCAGCCGCATAAGGTCTAGGGGCAATCGTAGTCCGGCCGCATTGATGAGCGCAGGTATCCACTCGACCAGCGGCAGTAGGAATAGAAGAAGGATCAGCGTCGCCAACGCCCCTAACAACACATCGGTTAGCTCGAGGTGAATTAGCTCGGCGGGGATTCCGAACGTGGTGCATTAGCCTAGTTCGTACGTGAATGGGACAAGGTATGCCACGGTCGACAGAACGGCCAGAACGACACCGTCGGACAGCCAGCTGGGCTTGTCGTCTTGCGTCGGGAGATTGCGTTCGGTTCTTGGCCCGGATCCGAAGAGTCGTCTCATTGATAATCCTTGTGCGGCAACGGCAGTAGTCCTAGAGCAGAATATCTGCGCCGTCGGAGTGACACGCGTTCTAAATTGCTCGATCTCTTCAACCAACGTTGTTCCGTCGGAATCAACTTGCTGTCCTCCCCCACATACCACACTGTGTCCCCAGCGCACGGCGATGTGCTGGGCGCAAACAAAATGGCCTCGCGGTGCTATCAACACCCGAGGCCGTGGCCATACCTTTCTAACGAGGTACGACATGCCAGAGCATACCGAAGAGTCCCCGTCCGTTCACGACCTGCACACCGACGCGTACGTGCCGACGTGCCGCTTCCATCCGGGCCGCCGGGACTACGACCTGAGCCAAGACCTGCTCGACGAGCAGGAGTACCGCCAGACGCACTGCGATTGCTGCGGCGGCGTGACGCCAAGCACGGTCGTGGCGGGGGTGCACATGCAGATGTGCGATTCATGATTGCGGGCGGCGCTGTGGGAGACGCTGGCGGAACTGGAGGAGGGGAGGGCGGCGTGAGGGGATTGACCCTGCCATTGGCCCCGTCGGGGACCCGGCGGGGGCTTCCTTCGTCCCTCACTCCAAAAGGAGTCCACCCATGCGCCGCTTCGCGAACAACCTGCACGTCACCCCCTACATCCCGGCCCCTGTCCTCTGCCACGCGGTCATCACGCACCGACAAGGCCCAGCGCGACGCGATCGACTCGGTCCTGAGCATCGAGCTTCATCGCCTAACCGCGTCGTTCAATTTGACGGACCGAACGGTCACGAGGCCCACCCCGCCCGACGCGCGCGGTGGGCCTCGTCGTTTTTCCCGAACGACCCGCTTGGAAACTCATTGTCTTCTAATGCGCAACTGATATCGTACATGATCGCGGCGAGGGCCAGAACGCGGGGATGCGTCTGGACTTCGATGCGGGGTGAGTGGTCGAGGGCATCGCGATGCCGTCATTCACGTCCACGTTGGGGTTCGAACTCAGGTCCGGAAAATAAAGTCGATCTCGGCCAGCAGGTGGGACCGACGAGAGGGCTTCAATGCAAGTACGCCGAAATTTCAAGAGCACCAAACTTCATCCGGTCTCGCGGGCGGTTTTTGAAACGTTGGAGGAGCGTCGGCTCCTGGCGGTCGACCTGCTGGTGGACCTGAACACGAACACCGAGTCGTCGTCGCCCGCTCAATTTGCCCGCGCGGCCGATGGGACGGTCTACTTCCGAGCCAACGACGGTAGGACCGGAGCCGAACTGTGGCGCACCGACGGCACCGCGGGCGGCACGGCGCTCGTCGCGGACATCGCGCCAGGTTCGGCCGGTTCGATGAGCACCGATCCGACGAGCAGTAACCCCTTAAACCTCGGCATCCTGGACAACCAGATCTTCTTCGCGGCGCGCAGCGTGGACAGCGACACCGAACTTTGGACCAGCGATGGCACCGAGGCCGGCACGCGGCGACTGAAGGACCTGAACGCGGGCCCCGCCAGCAGTTCACCGCGCCTCTTCACGACGGCCGGCGGGAAGATGTTCTTCGTCGCCAACACCGGCGGCGTCAGTGGCCAACTCTGGCAATCGGACGGGACGGCCGACGGCACGTCGCTCGTCAAGCCGATCAGCGCCAGCCCGAACGGCGCCGGCATCACGGCGCTCGTGCCGTTCGGCGACCGCGTCGCGTTCGTGGCGTCGGACGCGAACGGCCCCGAACTTTGGGTGAGCGACGGCACGGACGGCGGCACCTACATCGTTCAGGACATCGCGCCGGCGGGCAGCGCCGCGTTCGTGCAGAACCTGACGGTCGTCGGCGACCAGCTGTACTTCACCGCGCGCGATTTCTCCGACCCCGCGCAGTCGCCCTTCGCGCTGTACAGGACGAACGGCGCCGCGGGTAACCTCCAGCGCCTGCACACGTTCGCCGGCAGCGCCACCTCGCCGTCGGCCATGACGGCGGTCGGGTCGACGCTGTATGTCGCGCAGCCAGGCTATTCGGCGGGAACGACGCTCTTCAAGAGCGACGGCACCTCGGCGGGCACGGTGGCGCTGCGGGGCTTCTCCTCGCTCGCCTGGCTGACCGCGGCCGGTGATACGCTCTACATGACGGCCAACGGTAGTGCCCTGGAGGGCGCAGAACTCTGGAAGAGCGACGGCACCGAACAGGGCACGCAGCTCGTGGCGGACGTTGTCGGTGGCGCGGTAGGCAGCAGCCCGAGCAACCTCACGGTCGCCGGCGACACCCTCTACTTCACGGCCAACCCGATCGTGTCCGGCAAGGGGCAGACGCTCTACCGCTCCGGCGGCACCGCGGCCACCACGGTGGCGCTGGGCACGACAGGCGTGGTGGGCAGCAGTTCTGCGGCGCGGGCCCCAAGCCAGCTGCTTGCCGTCGGCGACGGCGTGATGTACGCCGGTTCCGACAACGCCACCGGCACGGAACCGTGGCGCACCGACGGCACCGCGGCCGGCACGGCGATCGTGCGCGATATCAATACGATCTCGCTGCCGTCGACGCCGGGCAGCGCCGTGGTGCTGAACGGCAAGGCAATCTTCGCCGCCGCGGGCCCGCTCGGCCGCGAGCTGTACAGCTCGGACGGCACGACCGCCGGCACGACGCTGTTGAAGGACATCTTCACGCCCAACACGCTGCCCAACCACTTCGGCGCCATCGGCGGCAGCTCGCCTGCCAGCCTGACGCGCGTCGGCGACGTCGTCTACTTCGCCGCCGCCAGCATCGAGAAGGGCTACGAGCTCTGGAAGACCGACGGGACGACCGCCGGCACCGTGCTGGTGACGGACATCAACACCAGCGGCAACTCCTCGCCCGCCAACCTGGTGAACTTCAATGGCACGCTGTACTTCAGCGCCGACGACGGGACCAACGGCATCGAGCTCTGGAAGAGCGACGGCACCGCCGCCGGCACGGTGCGCGTGACCGACCTGGCGACCGGCGACGCCTCGGCCGGCCCGACGTCGCTCACCGTCTTCAACAACCAGCTTTACTTCTCCGCCGTCAGCACGCAGTTCGGGCGCGAGCTGTTCCGCAGCGACGGCACGACCGCCGGCACGGTGATAGTGAAGGACATCAGCGCCAGCGGCAACTCCTCGCCCGCCAGCCTGACCGTCGTCGGGGGCTTGCTCTACTTCGTCGCGACCGACGGCAGCACGGGCAACGAACTGTGGCGCACCGACGGCACGACCGCCGGCACCGTGATTGCCAAAGACCTTAGCGTGGGGTCGGCCAGCGCCAGCCCTGCGCAATTGACGGCGGTCGGTTCGACGCTGTACTTCACCGCCTTCACCTCGGCCACGGGCGTCGAGCTCTTCAAGAGCGACGGCACCGCCGCGGGCACCGTGCTGGTGAGCGACGTGCGCGCCGGCACCGGCAGCTCGTCGCCGACCGCGTTGTTCATGGTGGCCGGTCGTCTCTACTTCGGCGCCGACGACGGCGCGAACGGCCGCGAGCTCTGGACGAGCGACGGCACCGGCGCCGGCACGGTGCTCGTGAAGGACATCAACCCCGGGGCGGGCGCCAGCTCCGCGCCGCAGGGCTTCTTCTCGTTCAACGGCCGCGTGTACTTCGCCGCGACGACGGCGCAGGCCGGCAGCGAACTGTGGGCGACCGACGGTACCGCCGCCGGCACCGTGCTCGCGGCCGACATCAACCCGTACCTCTCGACGGCGACGGGGGGGCCGATCGGCAGTTCCCCCTTCCTGATCGCGATCGTGAACGGCGCGGCGATCCTGTCGGCCAACGACGGTGACCATGGTGCCGAGCCGATGCGCTTCGCGCCGCCCGCGCTCCCCCCGAACGCCGCGCCCGTGGCGATCGTGGATGGCCCGATCGGGTTCACCGAATCCAGGACGAGCGGCCCCACGTTCAACGGGTCGGCGTCGTACGACCCCGACGGGACGATCGCCTCGTACGAGTGGGACCTGAACTACGACGGCAAGACGTTCGCGCCCGACGTGTTCGGCTCGCGGTACACCTTCGCCTTCGTCGATGGCCCGGCCACGTTCACCGTGGCGCTGCGCGTCACCGACAACGCCGGCGGCACCGCGATCGTGTCGCGCACGATCACGGTCACGAACACGGCCCCGCTGTTCAGCGCCACGTTCGGCAACAACCCATTGGAGGGCCAGAGCACGGCGCTGAACGTAAACCCGTACTACGACGCGGGCTTCGACACCGTCACGAGCTGGACCGTCGACTGGGGCGACGGCCAGACCGCGACGTTCAACGGCGGCCTGCTGTCGCTGACGCACGCCTACGCCGACAATGGCGCCTACGCGATCACCGGCACCGCCACCGACGAGGACGGCACCTACGCGTTCGGCCCCTACAACGTCAACGTGCGCAACGCCGTGCCCACCAATATCGCCACCAACGGCCCCGCGACGATCGACGAGGGGCAGTCGGCAACCTTCAACGGCTCGTTCACCGATGCGGGCGTGCTCGACACGCACACGCAGTCGTGGAAGGTGCTGACCGGGTCCGGAACGCTGCTCGCCACCGGCAGCGGATCGAGCTTTGAACACACGTTCGCCGATAACGGGTTCTACGTCGTCCAGTACCAGGTCACCGACGACGATGGCGGCGTCAGCTCGATCGCGAGCCGGTCCATCACCGTCTGCAACGTCGTCCCTGCGCTTCGGGTCGCGGGCGCGTCGACCACCGATGAGGGGGCGACCTACACCCTTGTCATGTCGGCCAGCGACCCGGGGCAGGACACGATCGCCTATTGGACGATCGACTGGGGCGACGGCGTGACCGAACGGGTGGATGGCAACCCCTCGACCGTCACCCACGTCTACGCCGAAGGCGCCGCCGCACGGCGCGTGCGCGCGACGGCGACCGACGAGGACGGCACGTGGCAGGCGAGCGGCGCTTACGGCGGTACGGACGGCGTCCCCGATAGTGCGTTTGCCGCAAACGGTAGTGCCGTCACCGGCATTCCCGGCTCGACGTACAACCAGAACTTCCGGTCGCTGTTGGGTGGAAAGGTCATCACGCGCAGCGATGGCGGGGCGCTCGTCCTGTACACCTACTACGACCAGCCGGCGTCCGTGTCCCACGCGATCGTCGGCGCCTATCGGCCGGACGGGTCGCTCGACACGTCCTTCGGCGTCAACGGACTTGCCAGGCACGCCTTCGGTGCCCCGAGCGCGTTCTTCGACGCGCGTGACCTGGCGATCGACGCCAACGGGAAGATCGTCATCTCGATCTACGCCGGCAACAACACCGGCGGCGTCGCTCGGTTGAACCCGAATGGGACCGTCGACACGACCTTCGGGCAGGGTACCGGTTACGTCAGCACGGGGTCGATCTACAGCTCCACGGCCGTCCACATCCTGCCCGACGGGAAGATCCTCTCGCTGCACGCGGCCGCCGGCACGTCGGCGAAGGTGGTGCGGTGGCTGCCCGATGGCGGCATCGATCCGTCGTTCGGAGACGCGGGGTCGGGGACCGTGCAGATCGTCGACGCGAACGGTTTGGCGGTGGGGCCCGATGGGGCGATCGCGGTAGTCGGAAAGGCGCTGATCAACATCTCCCTGCCGTACGAACTGGCGTTGGCGCGGTTGACGGCCGATGGCCGCCTGCCCGCGACCAACGCGCTGGTCAGGGAGGGCGGCTTCCCGTACAGCGACGTGTATAACGCCGTCGCCATTCAGCCCGACGGCAAGATCGTCGCCGTGGGGGCGGTCGGCACCGCGGGGTCGAACCCGACCACGGCCTACGACGGGATCGTCATCCGCTACAACGCCGACGGCACGCGCGACACCGCGTTCAACGGCTCAGGACAGCGGCAGATTCGCTTCAACGCCGCGACCGCCAACGCGTTGCACGACGTGACGATTCTGCCCGACGGAAAGATCCTGGTGACCGGCCACAACACCGGTGACTTCGCGGCCGCGCGCATCAACGCTAACGGTTCGCTCGACGACTCGTTCGGCGTCGGTGGCGTGCTCGCTACCGGCTTCGGATTATCGGCCAACGAAGTGGCCACCGGGCTGGCGGTACGACCCGATGGGCGGTTCTACCTGACCGGCATTCGAACCAGCAGCGTCGCGGAACAGCTGCCCGACCGCATCCTGCTCGCCCGCTTCCGCCCCGCCGACCGGCTGCAGGTCAACAACGTCGCGCCGAGCGTGTCGCTCAGCGACGATGGCTCCTCCACCGCGACCGAGGGCGCCGCCATCACGCTGACCGCCTCGGCGACCGACCCGTCGACCGCGGACGCCGCAGCCGGGTTCAACTACGCCTGGACCGTCACGAAGGACGGCGCCGCGTACGCCAGCGGAAACACCGCAAGCGTCGCCTTCACGCCAAACGACAACGGGACCTATGTCGTCTCGACCACCGCGACCGATCGCGATGGCGGCACCTCGAGCGCGGCGACGCGCACGATCGTCGTCGACAACGTGGCGCCGATTGCGGCGCTGGCCAACGGGCCCGCGAACGGCACGAGCGTCGAGGGAACGGCCGTCTCCTTCTCGGCCAGCGCAACCGATCCCTCGCCGACCGATACGGCGGCGGGCTTCGGCTACAGCTGGTCGGTGACGAAGGACGGCGCGGCATTCGGATCCGGCACCGGCGCCAACGTCGCCTTCACACCGGACGACAACGGCGCCTACCTCGTCTCGCTGACCGCTGCCGACAAGGACGGTGCCACGGGGTCGACGTCGGTAACCGTCACCGTGACCAACGCCACGCCGACGCTCGACGTGAGCGCGTCGCCGACCAACGTGGTCGAAGGTCAGGCCGTCACCTACACCGCCGACGGCAGCGACGCCGGCGCCGCCGACCGGGCCACGCTCACCTACGCGTGGAACGTGACGAAGAGCGGCAACCCGTTCCGCAGCGCCAGCGGCCCGTCGGCGTCGTTCACGCCGGACGACAACGGCACGTATGCCGTGTCGGTCACGACGACCGACAAGGATGGCGCGACGTCGGCTGCCGTCGCGCGCACGCTCACCGTCGCCAACCGCGCGCCGACCGCCACGTTCGCCGCGATCGGCGACGCGGCACAGGAAGGTAGTCCGACGAGCTTTACGTTCTCCAATGCCGACGACGCCGCCGCCGACCTGGCTGCGGGCCTTCGCTACAGCTTCGACTTCAACAACGACGGCGACTTCACCGATGCCGGCGACGTGCTGAACGCCACCAGCCCGACCGCCACCTTCGCGTTCCGCGACAACGGTTCCTACACCGTGCGGGGGCGCGTTACCGATCAGGACGGCGGCCTGACGAACTACTCGACGGTCGTCGCGGTCGTCAACGTGGGCCCGAGCGTCGCGGTCATAGCCAGCACGACCAACGGGCGGCGCAACAAGGCGATCGACTTCACCTTCCGCGCCACCGACCCCTCGGCCGCCGACCAGGCGGGCACGTTCAAGTATCACGTGGACTGGGACGGCAACGGGTCGGTGGACCAGGTCATCACCGGCACGTCGAAGGTGAGCGCGTCGCGCACGTACAAGTCGGGCGGGTCGTACAACGTCCGCGTGTATGCCGTGGATAAGGACGGCGGCATCGGCCCGATCACGCAGCTGCTGATCCGCATCGCCTGATCGCGCGAGCGGTCGAATTCAGAGTATGTCTCGAGTGCCACGGGTCCCGCCCCGGCCGTCGTCGAAGGCCAAGCCCAAGTCGTCGCCCGTGCGCGTCGCGCCGCCGAAGGTCACCGCCGCGGCCGCCATTCCCTTGGACGAGGACGGCGACTTCGGGGAGTTCAACAAGGCGGCCTGACCGCTCCTCCAGTTGCGGCCGCGCCGGTGAATAGCCGGCGCGGCCGATTTGCCATCGCAGTCGTGGAACGCATTGCGCGACAATCGAAGGGGCTAAACATCTCGGACGCAGGAAAGGATCAGCCAATGGCGGAGACGGTTTCGATCAACGGCAGGCGGCACCACCTGCTGGACGAGGCAGACTCCGAGCGCGTCATCGCGCGCGACGGCGGATCGACGGACTAGGCACGGTCGTCGCTCTCGCGAAGTGTGGCTGCCTTCCTGGGGGAGCGGGGGTGGTCCCAATCCGAGTTCGCGCGGCGCGCCAAGGTGTCGATCTCGGTGATCAACCGCTTGATGAGCGGCCGCAACGTCGGTAGTCCTCTAACCGTCACGAAGATCGAACGGGTGCTAGCAGGGGAAGACGACGCTAGCTACATATCCTAACGGCGCTGAACGCCCCCTCGCCATAGCTCCGCGTCGGACGGTTGAGCGACGAGCTTTGTCGGCGCTGCTGCGGCGGCACTACTGGCACGTGGGATCATTGGGTGTGCCCACAAGCAATTGATTTTGTCGAAGGTGGGAGACGCTGGCGGAGCTGGAGGAGGGACGGGCGGCATAGCGATCGCATGGCCGTGCCATCACTCGTCCGAGACGATCCGCTCCGCCTCCTCCAAGAGCCGAGCGATCCGTTCGCCGCGCCGCGTGAGCGCGAACCGGTTGGCGGGGGTGCTGCGGTCGACGGCTCGTACTTAAGCACTGCCATTGACGCCTGCGCATCTGAACGTGGTGAACGAGGCGCGCGTCGACCACGGCGGGTGGAGCCAGATCAAGAAGAGCTATCAGAACCAGAACGGGGCCGTCAACACGGCGACGACGCCGGCCGTCGAGTACATCTACGCCGACAGCGGCACGAACTACCAGTCGATCTACGTGCGCCTGCGTGAGTATCAACTACCCGGACGGCCGCAACGTCTACTACCACTACGAGGGGACGGCCGACAGCGACGACTGGGTGCTGGCGCGGCCGATCCGCATCGAGGACAGGACGGGGCTTGGAGAAGCGAATCGCGCTGAGCGGTGCGCGAGGGTCGCACTACGGGATCGCGTCCAGCAGGGGTCGCGCGACCTGGTTCCATCCGAAGCGGGCAGCGAAGCGGAGCGAGGCGTCGGCGATTTCGGCGCGAAGGGCGGGGTCGTGGTACAGGTGATCCAGTCGGTCGGTCAGATCCGGCTCGTCGATGAGCGAGCGGGCCACGCCGCGCGCGTGGACCTCGGTGCCGCTGACGCGAACGCGCTGCAAGGGGTGGGGCAGCAGTTCGGTGCACGACGAGCAATCGGTGGCTAGCGTTGGCACGCCACACGCCTGGCTTTCCAGGAGGGGCAGTCCGAAGCCCTCGGCCATCGTGGGCAGGACGAACACGTAGAAACTGTTGTAAACGGTTGCCAGATCGTCGTCGCACAGTCCCACAAGCGGATCGTAGTTCAGAGTCGCGCGCGTGTGGTCGGTGACGCCGTGGTGGTCGAGGATTAGCTGCAGGTCCTGTTCGCCGACGATGGGCGTGTGCAGGTAGAGCAGCGCGTCGGGCTTGTCGCGCGCGAAGCGGGCGAACGCGGCGATCAGCGCGGGCAGGCTTTTCCGCCGCTGGTTGGCCGCGACGGTGCCGACGACGAACTTACCCGCTACGCCAACGCGCGCCTTGCATTGCGCTTTGTCCAGCGGCCGGAAGACTGTGTGGTCCACGCCGTGCGGCATTACGACCGCCGTTCGGCCTGCTTGCGCACGCACAATGCCGGCGGCGTACTCGCTGAAGACGATGGCCCGGTCGACCGCGTTGATCCAAGCCTTCCACGAGTCGGGCAACGGCTCTGAATCGATCGGAAAGCAGGCTATCCAGGGCAGGTTCATCGAACGCCGCAGCGTCGGAAGTTCATCGAACATCCAGGGGTCGCCGATGGTGATGAGCCGTTGCGGCGACCACTCGGCACGCACCTGCTGGACGGCACCGCCGAAGTCGTTCACGGCCGATGGCACGATCGGGAAGCCATGTGGGTTGCGTTCGCCAGCGTAGCCCGCACCGATGGCCCGCACCGCGTGGCCGGCATCCATCAGGCACTGCGCCAAGTCCCGCGTGACCCGCCCGTAACCGGTCGAGAGCGTGGGGCTGTGGCTGGCAAGCAGAACCTTGGCCATCGGGTGCTCCTTGACACCCATTGTGGCGGGCGGGTGTAATTAGCCTGCAGCTCTCAAAAAGGGGGAGCTCGTTCCCTGAATATTTATCACAGAGACGGCACCCAATGTACAATTCGACCCGCACCACGTATGCCATCGAGGCGCTCGAACCGCGCCAACTGCTGACCACCTTCCTCGTGTCCAACACCGCCGACGCAGGGGAAGGTTCACTGCGCCAAGCGATCCTGAACGCCAACGCCGACGCCAACGCCGACAACATTCATTTCGCCATCGCGTCGCCCGGCCCGTGGTCGATCGCGCCGCTCACAAACCTGCCTACCATCACGGCACCGGTCGTTCTGGACGCGACGACCCAGCCCGGCTATGCCGGCAAACCGGTGGTCGAGATCAAGGGGCCGGACTTGGCGTGGAACTCGGTTGGTTTTCACGTCTGGGACGGCTCGGATCATTCCCTGATCCGGGGCCTGGTCATCAACGGATTCCAATACGGCATCATTACGCGGGGCATCTCCGTACGGGTGGAGGGGAACTTCATCGGTACCGATCTCAGTGGCACCGCTGCGGTGGGCAATGGCATAGGCGTGCTCGCGATGGGTCGCAACGCGATCATCGGTGGCTCCGTCGCCGCTGCGCGAAACGTGATTTCGGGCAACCGCGAAGGCGTCGGATTCAGCAGCGGAAGCGGTGAGGGCACGGTGATCCGTGGCAACTACATCGGCACCGATCACACCGGCACCACTGCGGTCCCCAATAGCACAGGCGTGTTCATCTTTGGCCGCTCAACGATCGTCGGAGGCACGACTGAAAACGCTTCCGACTGGAACGTCATCGCGGGCAACAGCGGGTCGGGCATTTACGCACACTGGGATCAAAACGCACGAGTTCAATACAACCGCATTGGCATCAATGCAGAGGGCAGGGTCCTGCCCAACGGCGGTCCGGCCATCGAGCTTAATGCCGGAACGTACACCATCGCTCACAACGAGATCGGGTTTGGCGCTAGTCGGGGAATCAGCGTCCAGGGCGACGCCCGCGCGCTCATCTACGAGAATCGCGTCGACCGAAACGGGCAGTTGCCCACTTGGGCCGAGATCGACTTGGGCAACCAAGGTTCAAACTTCAACGACGCGGGGGATCTGGACAGCGGGCCCAATGACCTGCTGAACGCGCCGACCGTAACCTCAATCGAGGGCACGCCCTCGAGCCCAATCGTGCGCGGCGCGTACCACGGCTTGGCCAACACGTCGATCACGATCGACCTTTACCTGCGCGGCTCCGGCTCGTCGCGCGCGCACCTGGGGCGGACCACCATCGCCACCGACGCCAACGGTAACGGCAGCTTCGCCTTCAATTCTGACCCAACGTGGATCGCGGCGGGCGGCAGGATCTTCGCGACGGCGAGCATCATCGATGCCCTCGGCAATGGCGGCGTCACGTCGGAAATGTCGGAGGCGGGGTTGCCCATCGGCGGCGGCTTCATCAGCGGGTTCATCGGGAACGATGTGAATGGCGACGGCGTGATCGACCTGGCCACCGAGAGCAACCTCGTGCCGGACCGGACGGCGTACATTGATGCCAACGAGAATGGCGCGCTCGATGCGGGCGAACGCCGGTTCGTCACCGAGGTCGATGGGTTCTGGTTCAACTTCCTTCAGCCCGGCCGCTACGTCATTCGCCAGGTCGTGCCGGCGGGGATGCGCCAGACCCGGCCCAGCAGCCTAGACCCCGCCGCGCAGGACGCGATCGTCATCGATCTGATCAACGGACAGCGGGCGCGGGCCGACTTCGCGACGACCGCCGCCCCGCTGACGGCCGACGCGGGTGGGCCATACACGGTGAGCGAGCGGGCGACCGTTGGCCTGAACGGTAGCGGGCACTCCGATTCGGGCTCGATCGTGAAATACGAGTGGGACCTCGACTACGACGGCTCATCGTTCCAGGTCGACGCGACCGGCGCTCGGCCGGCGTTCTCGGCCGCAGCGTTGGACGGACCGGCCGCCACCTGCACCGTCGCGCTGCGCGTGACCGATTCCGCTGGCGCAACGGCGATGTCGGCGGCGCGCGTGACCGTACTGAACGTGGCGCCAACGGCGACGTTCTCGATCAATGGACCGGTGACGGCGGGCGCGCCGGTCACCGCGTCGTTCACCAAACCGGTCGACGTGTCAGCCGACCTGCAATCGCTGCGGCACTCGTTCGACTTCAACAACGACGGCGACTTCACCGACGACGGCGACGTGAGTGGTTCGACCAGCGCCACGGCCTCGTTCACCTTCGCGACCGCCGGCACGTTCAACGTGCGCGGGCGGATCGCCGACAAGGATGGCGGGTACACGGACTACACGACGGCGGTCACCGTCAACCCGGCCACGCCTCCGCCGACCACATCAGTCGTTCTCCAGGCGGAGGACGCGGTTCTCAGCGGCGGGGCCGCCAAGGCCAGCCAGCACGCCGGCTTCATGGGAACGGGCTACGCGGACTATGCCGGCAGCGGCTCGGCCGCCCAGTGGGCCGTCACGCGCACGGCCGCCGGCGCCGCGACGCTGTCGGTGCGCTACGCCAACGGCGGCACGGCCGACCGCCCGCTGACCGTCTACGTCGACAACGTCGCCGTCGGCACGCTCGCCTGCGCCCCGACCGGCTCGTGGACCACGTGGTCGACCGTCTCGCTGGCGGCGACGCTGGCGGCCGGAACCAGCACGATCCGCCTCGTCGCCAGCACGTCCGCCGGCGGGGCCAACGTCGACGCGCTGACGATCACCAGCGGCAGCGACCCGGTGCCGCCGCCGCCACCACCACCGCCGCCGCCAACCGACCTGGCGAGCGTGACGCTGCAGGCGGAGGACGCGCTGCTGTCCAACGGCACCGGCCGGTCGACCCAGCACGCCGGGTTCACCGGCAGCGGCTACGCCGACTACGCCGGCAACGGCTCGGCCGCCCAGTTCACCGTCAGCCGCACGGCGGCCGGCGCCGCGACGCTGCAGCTGCGCTACGCCAACGGCGGCGCGGGCAGCCGCCCGCTGACCGTATACGTCAACGGCGTCGCCGTCGGCACGATCGCCTGCGCCCCGACCGGCGGCTGGGCGACGTGGGCGAGCACCTCGCTCGAGGGCGTGACGCTGGCGGCCGGTGACAACGCGATCCGCTTGGTCGCCAGCACGTCGGCCGGCGGGGCGAACGTCGACACGCTGACGATCATCAACGGCGGCGGCAGCGACCCGGTCACGCCGCCGCCGGTCCAGCCGTCGGTGACGGTGCAGGCGGAGTCGGCGACGATGGTCGGCGTGACGCGGCAGACGACCAACGGCGGCTACACGGGGACCGGTTACGCCGACTTCGGCGGCGCCGGCTCGTACGTCCAGTTCACCGCCAGCCGCACGACCGCCGGGGCGACGACGCTGAAGCTGCGCTACGCCAACGGCGGCACGACCGCCCGCCCGGTCAGCATCGCGGTCAACGGCGCCGTCGTGCAGAGCAGCGTCGCCATGAACGGCACCGGCGGCTGGACGAACTGGCAGGAGCTGACGCTGACGCTGGACCTGCTGGCCGGCAGCAACGTGATCCGCCTGACGAGCACAACTGCCAACGGCATCAACCTCGACGCCGTCACGGTCGGGTAGACATTGCACGTACTCTGGCGTGTGCTACATTGAGGTGAAGTGCCCAGTGCTGCGAGGTAGCAGAATGCTGGCCAACGCTCGCTAATGCTGCTCGACGCAGCCTCATCCACGCTTTTGATCTGAAAACGCAGAGAAAGTTCGAGGAGGGTCAGGCGCGGGGATCTTCGTAACTTCTTGTATTGCAAGGCGTTAGAATATATGACGGCGAGCCCTGTTAACGGAGTTCGCGGGGTTCGCTCGTTTTCGGGCTGGTTTTGCGGGGTTTTCGTGATGGGGCGGATGAGAGAGGGATGGGGAGAGGAGTCTTGGCTTGGATCACTTTCACCGTCTCGGCCGCCTCAGCCCTGAGAACTCGCGGACTCTCTGCTCTATCTTTGGTCGCCAGTTAACAACCGCGTCGGGAATGGACCCCGTGGCTAACAGCGTTCGAAATGGTGCTAGGGCGGGCTGGCAACTAGCTAGCTGCTGGCCGGGCCGACGGCGATGACGCGGCCTCAAAGTGCTCAACGATCACCCCCGATGCACTTCCCGGCGCGGAACGGCGCCGCGCCAGACGTACGACCGCGTGGCCGCGTCGAAGACGTAACGGGAGACGCTTTCGCGGCCACGGGTGGTGGGAGGGGTCGGCAGTTCGGTCAGGCACGTTCGCTGGCGCGTCCCGTCGGGCATCTGCTCCCAGGGGCCGGGTTCGTAGTACAGGTCGTGCAAGGTTTCGCCAGCGGCCCAAATGATGCCGGCCACGGGTCCACCGACGAGTTTGTACCGCAGGCTTCGACCTCCAAGGCCGGGCGACGGATCGACGTTCTGCAGCCCGCCGCGCGACGGCACCGCGCGCCATCGTACCCGCTCGGCCGGGCGTGGGCTTGGGGATCGGATCGGCCCTAAAGGCCACCGGCACGTTTCCGCACCGGTGGCCGTGACTTCCCTGCTGTAGTGGCTGCGAAGGGCACCGTCAAAAGCGGCCCGATCGCATGCAGCACTTCTTAAAAGCAGCGGTTCGACCCGCACGGGCACGGGTCGTTGCGGCCGAGCTTCTCGACGAGTTCCTTGTCACCGTGGACGACGCGGAGGCCGCGCTTCACGTGCGTCTCGGACGGGAAGCCGCGACGACGCTTACTGGTGCGCTCGAAAGCACGGCTGGTCGAAGTGCTGATCGTGGTCGTTGCGCATGGGACACCTCCGAATAAAGTTGCTTCTGACCACCTAACGTATGGCACCGGGTCGGCCCAAACCACCGGAAGCTTACCCGCCGACGCGGTCCGGTGCAGGGGTGGGCTATTTAGAGCAGCTATCAGATCATTGTAGCCCATAGCCGCAGTGCGTGATGTAACTTTGGGCATCGTTTAGCGTGACGCGGGCGAGGGCCATGCCGATGGCGTCGAACAATCCACCGACGGTGCGTTCGCCCATGGAGCGCTGCACGCCTTTGACCTTCGAGAGCGCCATCTCGATCGGGTTGAAGTCGGGCGAGTATGGCGGCAAGAGCAGGAACTTGGCCCCAGCCGCCTCGATCAGCCGCCGCGCCGCCGGGGCCTTGTGGGGGCGAGGTTGTCCATCACCACCACATCGCCGCCGCGAATCGCCGGCACCAGGGCGTCCTGCGTGAACGCGACGAACGTGTCCGTATCGGTTGCCCCGTCGAAGCTGGCAGAGGCGACGACGCCCCGGGTGGTCATCGCGGCGATGGTGCTGATCGTCTTCCAGTGCCCGTGCGGCACCCGCGAGACGACCCGCTCGCCCGGCGGGGCCCGGCCGTGGGTTCGCCACCGTGCCGGAACCACCGGAGCCCCGAACTCGTCGACGCAGACCAATTGGTCGAGCCGCACCCCGGCGAACCGGGCGAGCCAGCCCGCCCGGACTGCCGCCACGTCGGGGCGGCCCTGTTCGCTGGCATGCGTCGACTTTTTTTACGCGGCAGGTTGAGCCGCTTGAGCGTGCGGCTGACCGTCATCATCCCGGCTGGCGTGCCCAGGGCCCGGGCCACTTCGGCCAGCGTGGCGTCGGGCCGCGTTCGGATCAGCTCGCGGATCGCCCGCTCGTCGGCTTCGTCGTAGCGACGCAGGTCGGTGTGGCGGGCGGTGCTCCTGGGCTCGAGCGTGCCGCGTTCGCGTCCCTGCTGCATCAGCCGCCGCACCCACGACGCCGAGCAGCCGAACGCCACCGACACCTCGGTCGAGGAGCCGCATTGGTCGTACGCACGCGCCACGGCTTGTCGGTAGGCCATCGACGCAGCGTAACCAACCCGAACGAATAGCGCTACGACGATCTGATAGCCGCTCTAGTGTTTCATTGCAACTGAGTTGAAGGGTAAAGTTTTCGGAGTTTGATGCGTGCGTCCGCGGTGGTGAAATGCCAGTCGACCCTCACGACGGCTTGATTTCGTCGTTGTTCCTACGCCACCACTCCGCGTTCAAGCGTTTGGCGGTCGGGGATGCGGCGGTCGAGGCACTGGCGGCCAGCACTCTCAGTCGCGACCTCCGCGACCTCCGCGACGTTGAGCCACGAGCCGTACCTTGGCGTGTGGTGCCACTCGAACCGTTGAGCCAGGCGTCGGGCCCCGGCCGGTTCGGACGCTTCGTACAACGCGGCCGGCGCGTGCGTGGAGAGGTTATCGCAGACCAGCCGGATCCGCGATCGACGCCCGCGTAGAGTTCGCCACTGACGGACCTTCAGGAACCGGGCGAAGTCGATGCTCGTTCTTCGTTCGGTGACCTCGACGTGGCGGTGGCCCGCCAAGGGTTCGTTGGCCATGAACAGGTTTGCCATCCTTTGCCGCACGTAGTGGCAATCTGCCTTTGCCGGGGATGCGGGGCGCACGGGCAGGGGCTCGCGGACGTCGCGCCGATCAACTGCTTGCCGCCCTCGTCGACGCACACGACTGGATGTGCGGGATCGTACGGCAGGGCATACAAATCCAGCACGTCTTCCATGTTCGCTACGAACGCCGCGTTCGCTTTCGGCGGGATGACCCACTGCTGCTTAAGCCAGGGCTTGGGCTCGTTTTTTGAGCGTGCGCCACACCGTCGCCGGGTCGATCGACCCGACGACTTTCAACTCGACCAACTGCTCGGACAACGGCGACATCGTCCAGCGGGCGTGGCCGTCGGGTGCCGGCGAACAGGCGACCGCAACGAGCTGCGCCTCCGGCCGGCCGTCGAGCTTTCGGTACTGGCGGCCCGTGGGACGTTTGCGGTGCAACGCCGCGTCGAGCCCTTCGTCGACGAACGGCCGACGCACGCGCCGCACCGTCATGAACGAACAGTTCAGCGTCCGCCCCGCACGCGTGTCGCTCCAACCGTCCGGC
The DNA here is from genome assembly GCA_035998445.1 of Tepidisphaeraceae bacterium. Taxonomy (NCBI): domain Bacteria; kingdom Pseudomonadati; phylum Planctomycetota; class Phycisphaerae; order Tepidisphaerales; family Tepidisphaeraceae; species Tepidisphaeraceae bacterium. Next base: position 36,024 of record DASYHQ010000038.1, read on the forward strand.
CCGCCTTCGTCAACCTTCAACAGGATACAAGCCCGACGCAGCAACGCCGACGGATGCGTCCCCGTGTGCACGAGGCGATTCAAAGTACGCCGCTGCTCATCGCTCAACACGACCGATACTTTGGAGCAATCGACATGCGTCCTCCTTGACGATCACGCCGATTCCATCACAACGGTTCAACTCAGTTGCAATGAAACACTAGCCCGGGCCTCACCCGACGCAAGCGACGTCCATGTTCAGTAGTTGTCCGAGCTTCTCGATGCGGTCGGCGACGTGGCCGACGCCGACGGCGCAGTGGTGGGCGGGGCCGTGGGCGTTCCAGGCCTCGACGAACCGCCGGGCGCCGCAGGCGAAGCGGTAGCGGCTGTTGGTGTTGCCGATCTGCAGGATCGGCCCCGCCACGCTCTGGCCCTCGGCCACCAGCAGCTTCAGCTTACCGCCAGCCGCCTCGACGACGCTTAGCAACGTCACCGGCCCGTGCCGCACGCTCATCTCCACGCTCAGCCCGCGACCGACCTTGCCGTGGTAGACGCCCAAGGGCCGCACCTTGGTCCGCCCCTGGGCGATGGCGATGTGGCCCGGGCCGTCGTGGCCCATCAGCACCACGTCCGCCGCGTAGTCCATCGCGTAGTACTCGGTGAAGCTGCCGCCGACGCCGAACGTGTCCAGGACCTTCATCGCCTGCGCGTTCTTCACCTCCAGCTCACCGGCGACGGGGACGCCGCGGGCCGTCAGCAGGCTGTTGCCCAGGATGATCGAGCTGATCGCGTCCTCGTTGGCCGGGTTGCCGCTGCCCATGTAGTAGTAGGCCAGGCTGCCCAAGTCGTGGGCCGCCACCAGCTGGTCC
>DASYHQ010000039.1 GCA_035998445.1 Tepidisphaeraceae bacterium
GTCCGCTAGTACGCCTGCGGACCGATTCGCGTTCCGACGGAAAATGGTCCGCAGGGGTACCAGCGGACCCTACGAGACTGCAGACGCCCGTCCCCCGCCAGTTCCACACCACGGGCGGCGTACCGCCCGTGGCACCCGGCACGATAACATCCCGCCCGCCGCAGCCGGTCGCCGCGCGGTTAACCCTTGATCCCCAACACGTCCCATCTCATAATCCGACCCAACGGACGGCATACTGATCTGCGCGCGCCGGTCAGATTGTTCACTAGTAATGCAGCAGCAGGCCCCTGACATCACTTCGAACGACCTGATCGACTACCTGATGCAGCACTTCGGGCGGTTTGTCTCGGCCGACGAGAACCATGCGTTTTACCGCTACGTGATGTATGGGCCGCATGACCCAGGTCCGCCGGACTCTGGTGGCCTGGACGAGCCTGGCCTGGTCGTGAGACAATTACTGGCGGACGGATCGATCGAGTTCAAGCGGCGCATCGCTGAGCGCATTCTGCGAGAGCACGGGGACGCCGTGTTCTTGAATCTCTGCCCGCGCTGTCGGGGACTGTGCCGGACTCCGAAGGCGCTTCAGTGCTTCCGATGCGGTCACAGTTGGGAATAAGGATAAGGGGAAATAAGGATAAGGGGACATCACTCAAATTTGGGATTTGAGTGATGTCCCCTTATCTATTCCCCGTCCCTGTGCTTCCCCACCGACCGCCATTACACACAGACAGGTACCACCCTGTGCCACCCGCCGCGCCGATCATCAAGCCGCCCCCGCCCCGCCCGCACGATAGCATCCCGCCCGCCGCAGCCGGTCGCCGCGCGGTTAACCCTTGTCCCCAACACGTCCCATCTCATAATCCGACCCAACGGACGGCATACTGATCTGCGCGCGCCGGTCAGATTGTTCACTAGTTATGTGGCCATGGCCGAACGTCTCGTGAATCTTCGGCTGGTACACGGAGACGCCCGCGAGGTCCGAGCTGGGATGGCGGTCATCGGTCAGCGCAGTCCTGCGCACACATGGCTGGAGTCATGCGGACATTCGTTTCAGCCGGCGGACCTCAAGGCCAGTCACGCCAGGGCATTGTGGTGCTCGCCAGGTGAGCCGTGGGAACATGTAATATCGATCAGACCTCGAATCGGTCATGTCACGCAAACACGACTGTCTCATGACGTTCACGACGCGATCGGCTGGGGTTTGCGGCGTTGGCCAGTGAACGATGTCGTGATCATACCGCTCTTCTGGCGCGAGCCGGAGTTGGTCTCGTTCAACATCCTGCTTGCACTGTGGATATTGTCGTTCTCGCCGAAGCATAGGGTTGGGCGTGAACGACTGGACGTAACCTTCACAATCGCGTCGCTTGATTCCGTTGAACCGTTTGATTTCTGGCTGCGTGACGAGTGCCGTCAACTAAGAGCGGGAATTTCGAAGCTGATTATCTCGGGCACTGCCGGCGGCGAGTTCGCGCTATTCGCCCGGTTTCAGCCCACGTTCGATCAACCTCGATTCGCGGTCGCCGCCGGAGCCACATAACCAAACGCTGCAATGGACCGGCCCCGCGTTGAGCATTCTGGTAGATTGAAAGTCGGTCGGCGCGGTGCCGGCCATTGAACGTTGGTCCGTTATCCGGCAAAGATGAGCCTCTCGTACCGAACAGTCACGCAGTCCGCCCGGGTGCGCGGAGACATAACCGGCGTATCGGACTGGTTTATTGACGCGCCGCTCCAACGGCCCAACCGTAAGAGCGACATTTGGCACTTCGCGTCGGACGAATTGTGGACGCCTCTTGGAATTCCTTTGCGTGTTTCGGTGACGATCGGTCCGAAGAACTCGCTGCAAGTTTGGTCTGTTCAAACAAAGTTGTTAGAGGTCGGCATCGTAGACCTGACCATCCACGTAGAGCTTTGGCTTCCGACCGATGAGCGTCTCAGGGTGTGGACGGAAGAGAGTCGCACGGCCTCCGCGAATGCCGGATAACCACGCACTGGAACGGACCGGCCGGGCGGGTCGGTCCTTGTGAATCGTCAAATGGTCGAGCGCCCGGCCGGCCGTTCAATGCTGGTCCGTTATATCGCGGAGTCTATTCCCTTGTCGGAGCCGTTAACGAACCTGATCGACGTCCTGATCCGCACGCGGCAATTGCTGCTGCTGCCGGAGAACGACTTCTGTTGGTCACGATGGGACGACGCCGAATCCGCCGTCCGGGACATCGACGGGTTCATCCGAGTCTTACGCGAAGGAGACCTTCCGCCCAGGATGGACCTGAGCATCCTCTTCGCTCCGACGGGTTCGATACAGGACGTCAGTTTGAGTAGCGGTTGGGGCGACGAATTCATCGCCCTGTCGGAACAGTTCGACCGTGCGGAAGAAAGAGCGTACGGCCGCGCGGCCGCGGGATAACCCCGCACTGCAACGGACCGGCCGGGCGGAACGGTCCTTGTGATTCCAACGCGGCTCGGTGCCCGGCCGGCCGTTGAATGCTGGTCCGTTAAACCTTCTCTAAACGAGGTCCCATGCGTTTTGCTGCTCTTTCGATCGCGTGCCTGCTTGTCGTGAGTCTCTTGCCACCGGCGGTGTTCGTGCGAGCGGCCGAGGAGCCCGGGCAGTCACAGATTACCGTCCGGCCCGGCGGCGATTTGACGGCGCAGGAGTTGGCCACTCTTCTCGACGCGCACGTATGGAAGCTGAACGTATCTCTCCCCGAGGGCGCGAAGGAAGTTTCCATCAGGCTTGATCAGCAAGCCAACGGAAAGGATCGCGTCGGTTTTGGCGCCGGCATTAACACGCCACTGATGGCGGATACGAAGCGTGAGGTGCTTATCGCCATTGTCCCGATCGGCGGCGGCCTCTCGGAAGCCGAGAAAGTGCGGGTGACGATCATTGGATTCGGCATGGTGGCAAGTAGAACGGATGACAACCCGCTGCGCAAGCTCGGCATCGGAGGACCGGTGGGATCGCCTGAAGCAGCGGGTGATGGGACCTTCAACCTAATAGGCGGCTATGAAGGCGGCAACATTTCCAGCCCGGTTTCCAAGGCGGACAGGGTCATTTCTCTTAAAATCGAGACCCGGTGACGGCGAGAAGGTATGACCCGCCGTTGCACTGGACCGCGGCCGCGAAGCGTTTACTCTAATTCGAACGGTCGTCGGCGCGGCCGCGGCCAGTGAACGGCAATCCGTTATGTGCCGGAGGAGCCCGCGTGGCTGACGAGCTGCTGCAAGCTGACGAGGTCGTGGCACAACTGTCCGGTGGCGAGTGCGCTGTCGTTCACGAGGCGACGGGGACGGAAGTCTGGATCTTCCACGAGGCCGGCAACGGGTCCGAGCCATACCACATCAAGGCGCCCCTCCCCGACGTCCCGAAGCGAGCCGTCTTAGTGCAAGCCCTGCCGCTCGGGTTCGCTTTAACGTCCGACGATTCGTCGCTCGGGCCAGTCTTCCAACTGCAACGGCGGTGCTTCGGCGTCCGAGCGGCGGCACACAAGGCGCTGGGTCTGGCAAGGATTCTTGCCGGCGCGCCGTCCGATGCGCGGCTATGGATCACGACGACCGAGTACGACAATCGAGAGCCGCCGACGCCCGGCACATAACCCGCCAATGCACCGGACCGGGCCGGCGGTATAGTTTCTGTCGGTCGAACGCGGCTCGGTGCCGGCCGGCCGGTGATCGGCCCTACGTTATATCGCGGGGGAGCGGTCCTCGATGTCCAAGCAACTTCTCATCCTCGACGTGGACGAGACGCTCGTCTACGCCGACGAGAAGCCGCTAGCACGCGCCCCTGAATTCCGTGTCGGTCCGTTCCACGTCTACCGGCGTCCGTTCCTTCGCGAGTTCGTCACGGCCGTCGCCGATTGGTTCGACCTAGCCGTATGGTCCTCGGCCTCTGGCTCGTACGTTCATGGCGTCGTTGAGAACGTATTTGGTGTGCCGAACGCACTACGTTTCGTCTGGGCGTGCGACCGATGCACGCGGCGATATCATGCCGAGTTGCAGGAGCACTATTACGCGAAGAATCTATCAAAGCTTCGGAAGCTCGGGTTCGAGCTCGAACGGATTCTGATGGTGGACGATTCACCAGAGAAGCTTTCACAGCACTACGGCAATCACATCCGCGTGTCTCTGTTCACGGGCGACGAGTCAGATACCGAATTGCGAGATTTGCTGCCGTTTCTCGACTCGCTGCGAACCGCCGAGAACGTTCGGCAGATTGAGAAGCGATTCTGGCGGCAGTGACGTAGGGTCCGCCGGTACTCCTGCGGACCGTTCCCGTCCCCGACCGAGAGGCGGTCCGCAGGAGTACCAGCGGACCCTACAAGACTGGGTAATACGTCTACGGGGACGATATAATAGTAGTTATGCAGCACGAGGCGACTGCTCCCCCGACGCTGCCGTACGGCACGCCGCCGCGAAGCCGCAGGTGGCGCGTGTTCGCGTTTCTGATCGGTGGCAGCGTCGCGCAGTTTGCGCTGCTGCTCGTGCTCTCGTCTTATCGAGAGGTACGGTGGGTTGATCGGGTGGCGTGGGTGCTAGAGTGTCCGCTGTTTCGGATCATGTGGGACCTCGGCCTGCCTGTCACGAACACCAACGGCTACGCGCTCGGCCTGTTGAACGGCCTTTGCTGGTCGTCGTTCGCGGTCCTGGTCGTATGGTTGGTGCGGCGTGCGCGACGTGCTGCATAACCCGCCAATGCACCGGACCGTGCCGGCGGTATAGTTGCTGTCGGTCGGATGCGGCGCGGCGCCGGCTCGGCCACTGATCGGCCTCTCGTTATCCCGCTATGGCATCATTAATCGCCATCACTTCCGGCGCGGCGGACGGAGGGCTGCTAGCGCTCTGTCTCTTTGGGGTCGCCCCTGTCGCCCTGTTTGTACACTTGCTTGTGCGTCGGTTCGTTTTCGTCTCGCTGGTGATTTCGCTCGTGTTCGGCCTGTTTCTGCTTGGCCTCTGGCTCTATTTTGATGCAGGGGTTCCCGGGAGGAGATGGGTGAGCTTTCGGCTGGTGTGGGTCGGTTTCATAATCGCGATGGTCGTTAGCGCAATCGCAGGAATCCCCACGCTACTCGTCGGCGCATTCGGCGGTCCGAGAAGGCGGGATAAACAGCCGCTGCAGCGGACCGGCGACGAGGGTAAACTGTAGTGACGTAGGGTCCGCCGGTACACCTGCGGACCGTTCCCGTCCCCGACCGAGAGGCGGTCCGCAGGAGTACCAGCGGACCCTACAAGACTGGTTGTCTTTCAATCGGCGATCAGCGGCCGCGGTAGCCATTTGCTTTCGTATCGCATGTTGGCCCCGTCTCGGATTGCGAGCTTCGCGAACACGGCTTCGACGTATGGCCAGAAGAAGTGCTCATGCTTCTTGGCGACGTCGATTTCCGTCTCGCCCGTCGGTAACACAGCAAGCGCCCCCTCACGCTCGGCGATCCTCCAATGCTTCTCCGCACCGGTCCGGACGGCTTTCTTGAGCGAGGCGTAGTCCCGGCGGACGAATGCATCCACGATGGCTGGAGATGGCCACGCGAACGTGCGATCCGGCTTGTATTTCGCAAACTTCGCCGCCTGATCCCGTACCCGATCGTCGTCACCCAACACCCGGCCGGCGAGGATTCCCGTCCAGCTCTCGTGGAACTGATACCGGCTCGACTCGTCGGCGATGAACACCTTCTCCGCGACGCTTTCGGCTAACGCGACGTCGTCAGACAGGATGGCGCATTGCAACCAGAAGCTATCGAAACATTCTCGCAGTGCCCGGCCGGGCGCAAACGGGTGCACGTCGATCACCTTCGCGGCGCTGAGCGCAATCGCGCGAAGCACGTCATGCGAAGCATTGCGATCTTGGGAGCGATGCCACTCCAGGAACGCATAGTTGATCGCCGCACGGCATGCATGCATCGGCGGAGCCAGCCCCAGAGTCTCTACCGCTGTAAAACGCGGCTCGGGGAGGTCGACGCGAGAGAATGCGCGGAACAACTCCAACCGATTCCCGATGTTCTTGAATACGAGGTCCTTGCCAGCCATGGATCCCACCGTCCTACACGCTATACGCGCAAACTGTTCGTCCCCCGGTAGGTGGCACCGTGTGGGTACGGCCAACGGATGGGTGGATGGCTGCCGATGCCATTCTACCGCGTCGACGCATGGCGGGCCGCACGATCGCACAGGTTGCGCGTACACAACCTGTACCACCCAGCCGCCTGTGAAGGCAAAAAAGGTTATTCCCACTCGATCGTCGCCGGCGGTTTGCTGCTGATGTCGTACACGGTCGGAGATAAAGGGGTCGGGAGTCTATAATGCGGTGGAACAATGACTCCCGCCCCCTTGGTTGTCCCTTCCCCCGACAGCGGATAAGGACCAGCCTACTGGTCTCTGCCACCCGCCGGCCGTCGCAGCAGCAGCAGCACGGCGGTCCCACCGATGAAGGTGAGCGTTGCCGGCTCGGGCACGGACGTGCCGTTCAGTCCGATCGACTGCGCGAACGCGGCGCCCGCGTCATAGTTCAGGTCGAAAAAGTTGGAGTTGCGCAGGCTTGGCCCGGTGCTGGTGCCGATGCTGTTGGCACGCTCGGTCGAGGCGAGCAACAGGCGATTCTGCGTTTGCGAGAACGGCGTGAAGGCCACCCAGTAGTCCCCGGCCGGCAACGTGAGCGCCGCCGGTAACGAGGCCGTCAGGCTCGCCACGGGGTAGAGGTCGAAGATCACCATTTCACCCGTGAAGGCGGCCGACGCCGACGTGGTTCCGCTGGCGATCACGGTGCCGCCGTTGCCCGCGGACATGCCTTGGCGGATGTCGAATCGCCCCTGCGTGATCGCGCCGACCGACTCGCCGTCCTGCACGACGATGTTGGCGAACAGCCCCTGCACCGTCCACGTCTGGCTGGCGGGCACGGTGAAGGCGTTGTAGTTGCGGTCGAAGTAGTTCGCCGGGCTCTCGTAGTTCGGCGCGTGCCCCTGAAAGGTGGCCTTGCTGACGTCCCCGCCGTAGAACAACACCGCCGCCGACACGTGCGACGTCGCCATCGTCCAGGCGACGATCCCACCGCCCAACATCCACTTCCACGCGCTTCGCATCACGTTCCTTTCGGTAATCATCAAAGAAGGCCCACCCTAGCGGGCCCATCAATAGACTACTAAAGCAACGCGATAAAGTATTGCAAGACTTTGTTGCAAACCCCAGCAGTAATGTAGGGTGGGCACCGCCCACCGTTTCCCCCTTCAGTCATCATCATTAGCGGTGGGCGGTGCCACCCTACCGGCCCGCATCTTCCGCTTCACACGTGCCGCAGCTTGTTCAACCCGTTGAGCGCCGCGACCTTGTAGGCCTCGGCGAGGGTGGGGTAGTTGAAGACGTTGTTGACGAAGAAGTCGACGGCGCCGTCGAAGGCCATGACGGCCTGGCCGATGTGGATGAGTTCCGTCGCGCCGGTGCCGATGGCGTGGACGCCGAGGATCTTGTGGGTTTCCTGGTGGATGAGGAGCTTGAGCATGCCCTCGTAGTCGCCGAGCAGTTGGCCGCGGGCCAGTTCCTTGTACTGGGCGATGCCGGCCTCGTAGGGGATGCCGGCGTCGGTGAGTTGCTTCTCGGTGCGGCCGACCATGCTGATCTCGGGGATGGCGTAGATGCCGTAGGGGAACAGCTCGGGCAGCGACTTGGTGGGCACGCCGAACGCGTGGCAGACGGCCAGGCGGCCCTGTTCCATGGCGGTGCTGGCGAGCGCGGGGAAGCCGATGACGTCGCCGGCGGCGTAGATGTGCGGGACCTCGGTCTGGTACTTGTCGTTGACGTGCAGGCGCTCGCGGTCGTCGGCGTGCAGGCCGGCCTTGTCCAGTTGCAGCGCGGCGGTCGTGCCCTGCCGGCCGACGGCGTAGAGCAGGGCGCTGGCGCGCAGGTGCTTGCCGCTTTCTAGCGTCGCCTCGACCGAGGGGCCATGCAGCGGGCCTTCGCCGGTGGCGATCTTCTCAATCTTGGCGACCTTCTCGCCCATGCGCAGCGTGATGCCGGCGCGGCGCATGTGGTACTGGAAGGCTTCGGTGATCTCGTCGTCCAGGAAGCCCAAGACGCTGGTGCGGCCCTCGACGAGCGTCACCTTCACGCCGAGCGTGGCCATCATGCAGGCGTATTCGACACCGATGACGCCCCCGCCGACGACGATGAGCGTGCGCGGGAGCTCGTCGAGCTTCAGCAGGCCATCGGACGTGAAGACGTGGCCGGCTTCGAACGGCACGTTGCGCGGCGTGGCGGGCCGGGTGCCGGTGGCGATGACGAAGATGTCGGCCTCGACGATCTCGAAGTCGTTGGGCCGATCGACGCGCAGGCGCTTGGGGCTTTCGAACTTGGCGTCGCCCCAGATCAGCTCGACCTGGTTGCGGTCGAACTGGTCGCGGATAAGGTTCAGTTCGTTGTAGATGACCTGCTTGCTGACGTAGATGAGGTCGGAGACGGTGATGTTCTTCTTGACGCGGCCACTCTCGCCGCCGAACAGGCTGCGCGTGTTGGCGCCGGTGAGGTGCAGCACGGCCTCGCGCAGCGACTTCGACGGCACGGTGCCGGTGTTGATCGACGCCCCGCCGACGACGTTGTTCTTTTCAATGATGCAGACTTTTTTGCCCAGCTTGGCCGCCTGAATGGCGGCCTTCTGGCCGGCGGGCCCGGTTCCGATGACGGCACAGTCGAATTGGCGCATAAGGTTGATTAGCCCGGTGGAGGTTCCTTGGGCCAATCATAGGCGCGGGGAAGGGGGATGCCAGTTTCCGGCCCCTCTCCCGGTACTCCGGGAGAGGCTGGGTGAGGGTGATTCGAACTGCTGACGGTTCGTGTTATTCGCAATCACCCTCACCCTAGCCCTCTCCCGGAGTACCGGGAGAGGGGACCAGATAGTGAGTTTCAGGCCGCTTGGAGCAGCAGGCCGGTCTTTGTGCCCCACCGCAGCTTGCGGTAGGCCTGCACCATCACGTGGCTGCTTTGCAGCAGCGGTTGGAGCGTGTCGGCGGACAGATCGGACTGGTCGACGATCAGCCGCAGGCGCGGCAGTGGGTGGGCGTCGATCGACAGTTGGGGCAGCGCCATCGCCACCAGGCCGCGGTTCTCAATCAGCCAGTTATACGCACGGCCGATGAGCTTCAGGTCGCCCAACCCCGTGCGGGCGGCGGCCAGCAGGACCAGGCCATGGTTACGATCGACGGCCAGGCGGGCTTCGGGGCACATGGGCGGGCGGACGGCGCACTCGACGAGCGAGCCGGCCTCGTGCTGCACGATGGCCGACAGCAGCGAACCGGGGGAGGCGTCGGTGCCGGTGAGGTCGACGACGTCTTCGATGACTTCCATTTTGTCCGCCACGGGTTGTACGAGTTTGAACGGGTCGGTCTGGCCCACCAGCGGCGCGATCGCGCGGGCCGGCGCGGTGCCTGCTGGCGCGGGGCCCGTGGGGGTGGATGGGACCATTCGCGGGGCATCCATCGGGATGTCGGCGATGTGGCGGACGCTTTCGCCGGGTGGCAGGGGTTCGTCGCTCACCAGCGCGGCCAGCTCGGCCTCGTCGGTCTCGCTGGTCACGTGCAGTTCCTCGGCGATGCTCGAGAGGAAGTGCCCCACGATCTCCCAATGCGTCACGGCGTCGCTGCCGTCACTTGCACTGCGGGCGCGAAGCAGGGGCAGTTCGATGAAGTTGTTGACCGCCGACACGCGGGGCTCGCAGTCGATCGGCCACTTTAAGAACTGCTGGCAGACACTGGCCAGCTTGGCGAAGACGCGGTCCGACTCTTCATCATCGTCGCCAATGGTTGCCAGCGACAGGCACGGCGCGTTGGCCTTCGATTCAGCGTCCATCGTCGCTGCGGGGCGGAACTCCGTCAGCCCCTTCAGCGTGCGGTAGCAGGCGACGACGCCGTCGTGGTCGCAGGTGCTCAGCAGCAGCCACTGCCCGATCTGGCCCAGGATCTGCCGCGCCTCGGGCGAACGGGGGTTGGGCAGCAGGACGAGCCACTGCACGACATCTTCGTGCAGCTCGTTCATCGCGTCGGCCACGTGCGAGAGGTCGCATTCCTGCCCAAGCACAGGAATAGCGACCGGGTCGGTCGAGGTCGAAGCTTCATCGCCCTCCGTGGCGAGTTCGAAGCTCGACAGGCGCAGCTCCGCTGCGTCCAACTCGATCAACCCAACGCGCCCCACCCGGCTGGCCAGGTGTCGCGCGTATTCCTTCACCCGATCGAACTGCGACGAGCCAAGATGGTTGGCCAGCACCGCCGTCACGGGCACGTGGCGGATGGGGGCGTCGGCCGGTGCGCCGCACATCTGGGCGAACTCCTCGGGCGTCAGGTCGATGCTGACGTCCAGCTTCTTCCCGCCCGGCGGCACCCGCGTTGGCCGTGGTGCGCCACCGGTCTGCCGGTCGCGCACGCTGCTGAGGAACAGGTGCCCGATCTCGCTGAGGTTCTGATGGGGGTTCGGTTGGTCGGACATGGGAATTTTCGATTTGCGATTTTCGATTTGCGATTGTGAAGTTCGATTAGCGACGCCGACCTGATTCGCACAATCGCAAATCGGCAATCGCAAATCGAAAATCCCAACTACGCCACTTCCACCACGTTGTTCAGTTCACCGAACTCGTTCGACTCGACGGCGGTGTTGTTCGGGTCGTTGAGCCACTGGCCGTCAACGACGAAGCGGTACTTGTAGCGGCCGCGGGGCAGGGGCAGCGTGGTGGTCCACTGGCCGGGGGCCTTGGAGACCAGCGGCGTGCCGACCAGTGACCAGCCGTTGAAGTCGCCGGCGATCTGCACCTTGCGGGCCGAGTCGAAGCGGGCGGAGAAAAGGACCTCTTCACCCACCTGCTTCACGCCGTAGAAGTCTTCGATCTTCTGTTCGGTCGACTTCGCGGGTGCCGGGGTGACCGTGGCGGTTGGGTGGCCGAAGATCGACGTGCGCGGTGCAATCTCGGGCCGTTCGAGCACGGCAGTATTCGATTCGGTGATGACGGCGGGTGCCGCAGCGGTCATGCCGCCGCGACCAAACTGGATGTTCGTCAGTTGCGCCAGCGCCTTGGCCCGCTGAACCAGTTCCGCCGGACGCGACATCTTCTCCATCGGCGTCGCTTCCACTTCGCTCGGGCGGTGGCCCATCAGCTCGCGGGCGAGGTTCACGAAGTCCTTGTAGCCACGGCTGCCGGGGTCGTACTCGGTGATCGGCTGGCCGAAGCTGGCGGCCTCCTTCAGCTTCGTGTTGAAGTTGACGGTGCTCTCCATCAGCTGGTCGCGAAACTTGTTGCGCAGCTCGCTCAGCACCTCGCGGGCCAGCTTCGTGCGCGTGTCGTACAGCGTGGGCAGCACGCGGATCAGCACGTCCTTCTCGCACTGCTCCTTCAGCACCTGCAGCGTCTCCATCTGCTTGGCCAGGCCGTGCAAGCTGAAGAAGCCCGTCTCCACGGGCACGATGCATTCGTCACAAGCGCGCAGCGCGTTGAACGTCAGCAGCCCGACGCTCGGCGGGCAGTCGATGATGCACCACTCGTAGCTGTCCTTCACGCCGGCCAGCGCCTTGGTCAGCCGATCCTCGCGACCCACCCGGCCGGCGAAGACCTGCTCGAACGCGCTCAGCTTGATGTTGCTGGGGGCCAGGTCGAAGTCGCTGGCGATCTGCCAGACGACCTCGTTGAGCTTGGCGACCTTGCCATCGCCGGGCTCGATCAGCGCGTCGTAGATCGTGCGCTCGATCTGCTCCTCCGGCACCGCCAGCCCGACGCCGCAGTGACCCTGAGGGTCGATGTCGACGAGGAGCGTCTTCTGTCCCAGGCGCGCCAGACAGGCGGCCAGATTGATCGCGGTGGTCGTCTTCCCACAACCGCCCTTTTGATTGATGATCGCTACGATTCGCATCTCAAACCTTCCTTGGTTTGCCGCCGGCGCGCACGCCATGCGGAAAGTTCGCCAGTCCCTTGGCCCCTGAGTTTCTAAGAATGGACGGAATGCCCGGTTCCGATAATCACATCGGTGGACGGCCTGTGGAAACTTGAGAAAAGCTTTGTTTAAGCGTTGCCAGGGCAGGTTGTCGTACGTGTATTTGCGGTGCGGCAGATGTGGATAAGTCCGAGTTCGACGAAAAACGCGCCACGCGAGGGTGTCCTCCCAAAGGGAGCCTTGCCGACCTGAGGGATCTGGAATGACGAGCGATTCGCGCCAGTGGGAGATCCCTCAGGTCGGCAAGCCTCCCATCGGGATGACAGGCTATGACACGCTCTAGTTCATCGAACTTAGGCCGCCACACTTTCGCTGGACGTTAGCCTCAGTACCGTCGGTACGTCAGCAGCCGGTGCCGGCGCGCCATCCGGCCGATACTCCGGCACGCACCATGAGAGCGCCCGCACCGCATCTGCCCTGCTGCCACGGCTGGCAGTGTCCAACACCGTCAGCATCTGGTCGATCTCGCTCGCCGACGCGGTCGGCAATTGCCAGACGCGAATCATCGGGTGATTCGTCGGCACGGCCCGCTCGTAGTCGCAGGCGAGTTCCTCATACAGCTTCTCGCCCGGCCGAATGCCGCTGAAGCGCACTTCGATGTCGTCGCCGGGCTTCAAGCCGTTTCGGCGGATCAGCTCGTGGGCCAGGTCGAGGATCTTCACCGGCTGGCCCATATCCAGGATGAACACCTCGCCACCGCGCGCGATTGCGCCGGCCTGCATGACCAGCTGGCTGGCCTCGGGGATCATCATGAAGTAGCGCTTCATCTCCGGATGCGTCACCGTCACCGGCCCGCCGGCGTCGATCTGCTTCTGAAAGATCGGCACCACGCTCCCGCTGCTGCCCAGCACGTTGCCAAAGCGGACGGCGACGAAGCGGGTGGGGGAAGTGCCGAATGCCGAATGCCGAGTGCCGAATGAAAATGAAGCAGCGGAAGGGTCTTCCTCTTTCCTTCCACATTCGGCAATGGGCATTCGACATTCAGCATCGTTCAACGACTGCACATACAGCTCCGCCACGCGCTTCGTCGCGCCCATGACACTGGTGGGGTTGACGGCCTTGTCGGTGCTGACCATCACGAACGCGGCGACACCGTGTGCAGCGGCGGCGTCGGCGAGGGTTTTGGTGCCGAAGATGTTGTTCTTGATCGCCTCTCCGGGGTTCAGCTCCATCATGGGCACGTGCTTGTGCGCGGCGCAGTGGAACACCACCTGCGGTTGCTCGGCGGTGAAGATGTCGCCGATCCGGCCGGCGTCGCAGACGTCGGCAACGTACGGGCGAATGTCGGCGCCCATCCAGCGGTCGCGCAGCTCGCGGTCGATCTCGAACAGGGCGTTCTCGGCCCGCTCGACCAGCAATAGCCGCTGCGGACAGAACCGGATCGCCTGCCGGCAGATCTCACTGCCGATGCTGCCGCCCGCCCCGGTCACCATCACCCGTTTGCCGGCCAAAAATCGCTGCAACTCGGGGGTGTCCAGATTTACCGGCGGTCGGCCGAGCAGATCGGACAGGGAAATTGTCGCGCGCGCAGGCGCTGGGTTTCCCTGAAGGAGCCGGCTGACGAAGCTGCGGAAAAGCGATGCGCTCATGCCCGTACTTCGGTTATCGGTTCGCAAGTCGTTTCTGGATCAATTGATCAGGCAATCCGTAACATTTGGGACGCCACGGCGTCGTTGGAAAGCGGCCACGTCTTTACGGAATTTGAGGGCGGTTGCGCTGTTTTTATTGGCCAGGATGCTGCAACCTTTTCCGTCCAGATGCGTTCTAACTATGTCAGTGTTAGCGGGTCTTATCCAGCGACGCGGCCACGAAGGCCAGCCGAAAGGATAAGACGATGAAGACCGAGTTAAGCGACGATTTCGATGCTGCCCGCCCTGCCGGTAGCGCCGTAATGTGGATCGCGATTTTCAGCTACTTCGCTGTGTGCGGCATCCTGCTGGCGATGAACTGATTCGACTTGACTGACCCGCGGTTCGACCGCCTATGATACGAAAATAGCAACGGCACATTGAGAGGCCGGCGGTGGTTCAAGCCGTCGGTTTCTCTACCGGTCCTACCCTCCCCCTGAGGCCCCCAGCGTCTTCCCCGCGCTGGGGGCATTTTTTTGTGCTGTACTTTGGGTCGGAACGCAGAGGCGCGGAGGAAGAGGCGCAGAGTGACGCAGAGAAAGCGCGTTAAGGCTGGCGGACAGATCCCTGTCGCCTCTCCCGCGCTTGTCATCCCGATGGGAGCCTCAGGCGACCTGAGGGATCTCGAACCACGGACGGTTCGCGGCCGTGGGATCCCTCAGGTCGCTACCGCTCCCTTCGGGATGACAGTGCCTTGACCGCTACGATTGAAGTGAGAGTGCTCAAGCCTTTAGAGTGATGCTCTAAGGATCGTGAATAATTCCCGCGTTCGATGAGTTTCGCTGTCCTCCAAGTCTCTCTTCCTTCCGTCATTGAAGTTATCGATAGAAAAAGGGCGACGGTCGCATTCGACCGCCGCCCTCTGCTATCTACCGCAATTTCCTCAGCGTCCTCTGCGACTCCTCTGCGCCTCTGCGTTGAACCCGCAGATCGATCACTCATCCAGCGTGCCGAACGGCAGGTCCGCGGGCATCGCCTTGGGGCGCTCGAACGGAATCGCCGGCGCGATGAACTTGCTGCTGTCGGATGAATCCTGGAAGCCCTGCATCAGTTCGAGCACGCTCAATGCCAAATCGCCGCTGGCGCGGTGCGGGCGGCCACTGCGGATGGCGTAGGCCATGTCGGCGGCGCCGACGCTGCGGCCGTAGCCCTTGACGAACGTGTGCGGCAGGTCGGTCCAGTCGTTGCTGCCCCAGTCGGCGACGCTGACGGTGCCGTCGAACGTGTTGGGGTCCGGCACGCGCATCGTGCCCTTGTCGCCGAAGATCGTGATCGGCTGGTTGCCGTTGTAGTGGGCGCCAGGCGCAGCGAAGCTCTGGATGATCGTGCCGACGACGCCGTTCTCGAACTCGATCAAACCGGTGACGTGGTCGGGCGTCTCAACCTTGATCTTCTTCCCCTTCTTCGGCTCACTGGTGATCGTGCGCTCGGGCACGCCGACGGTGGTCATGCCGCTGATGCGCTTCACCTTGCCGAACATGTTCAGCAGCGCGGTGAGGTAGTACGGCCCCATGTCGAACATGGGCCCGCCGCCCACCTCGTAGTAAAACTCGGGCGACGGGTGCCAGCTTTCGTGACCACGGCCCATCATGAACGCGGTGAACGCGTGCGGCCGACCGATGGCGCCCTCCTCGACCGCCTTGCGAGCGGTCTGAATGCCGGCGCCCATGAACGTGTCGGGCGCGCAGCCGATCTTCACGTTGGCCCTGCGGGCAGCCTCCAGCAGTTGCACGCCTTCAGCAATGTTCACGCCGAGCGGCTTCTCGGCGTACATGTGCTTGCCGGCGGCCACGCACTGCAGGCCAACCGGCACGTGCGCCTTGGGAATCGTGAGGTTGATGACGAGCTCGACCGATTCGTCCTTCAGCAACTCTTCGACCGAGCAGGCCTTGGGAATGCTGTACTGCTCGGCCGCCTTCTTGGCAGCGTCGATGTTCAGGTCGGCGCACGCCACCACTTCCACCATCGGGAAGTTCTTGGCCATGCCGAAATACGCGCCGCTGATCTTGCCGCAACCGATGACGCCGAGCTTTACTGTCTTTGCCATGTCCTGGTTCCACCTGTAAATGTATGGGCGGGAAGTCTACCGCGGGGTGGTCGCGCTCACCATAGCCTGCCCGCACTGGCAGTTGGGTGGCTTCAACTGATGTGGCCGCAATGACGACGGCCGCTTGGTTTCCATGATCGCGCCGCAGCGCATGCACGACCAGACATCACCCGCCTTGGCGGCCTCGGGTGATGGTTCGTCGATCGGCAGCGGCTTGCCACCCCCACCGCTGCCGCCACCAATTTTATCGCCGACGTGATCGGCGTTCGTCACGTCGGCCTTGCGGTCCATGGCGAGGTTGGCCAGCTTGTCGGCCAGCTCATTCTTGTGCCGCAGGTTGTGATGGAATTTCGCCGACTTGAACTGGCGGATGACCTGCTGCGCTTCATCGAAGAGCACGCGCATGTCGGGGCTCTTCACGCGGTAGACGCCGGTCATCTGCTTGATGATCAGTTCTGAATCGCCGGTGATTTTGACCGCCGTCGCGCCGAGTTTCTGCGCTTCCTGCATCGCGGTGATCAGCGCCCGATATTCAGCCACGTTGTTGGTCGCGCGGCCGATGAATCGACCGAGCGTGACGATCGCCGTCCCATCCTCTGCCCGCACCACCACGCCGATTCCCGCCGGGCCTGGATTGCCGCGTGATCCACCGTCAAACTCCAACGTGAGCGTCTCATTCATTGCCGCCGGTTGTACCACGCGTGAGAACGGATTCCACACCACGACTAGACCTGACCTACACGTGCCTCCCTTGACCTTCCCGCCGCGTTCGCTACGCTTTCTTGCGGCCAATCAAGGTGGCCGACGGTCCGCGTGAAGGGAATTTCCCACCTGTTTGGCGTCGTCACAACTTCGCCTTCTTTCCTGCCCTGGATACGCGGACACCGGGCGTTGCCGAAGGAAGGTGCCTCATGTTCAAGTCGCTCCCCGAGCGTCCGAATCTCGATTTCTACCGCAAGGCCGCCCGCAAGCACCTGCACACAATGCGGGTCACGAACCCGCACGCGAACCTCGCAGCGGCCCAGTTGGCCATTGCGCGCGAGAATGGTTTCCCCAGTTGGCGCAAACTACGCATGGCGATCGAGCGCAAGTCGGCCCTTGCGCCGGTGCGGGCGGCGAACGCAACGCTGGAACCGGAACACGTGAAGGCGTTCGCCGACGCGTTGGCGCGCGATCGCGGTGACATCGACGCGATCCGCGCGTTGTTAGATGAATACCCGGCGCTAGCGAACTGTCAGCCTTGGCTACCCCAGTGGCCGCACACGGCGATCGAGGCGGTTGCGCACCAGTGCGTGTGGCATCGCCCGAAGATGCACGAGATCGCCAAGCTGCTGTTGGAGCGCGGCGCCGTCGCCGACCTGCCCACCGTTGCCCGGGCCGGGCTGCTGACCGAGGTGCGCAAGCGGCTGGACGCCAACCGCTCGCTGTTGAACGTGGCCGACGCCAAGGGCCGCACGGCGCTCTACCGCGCCGCCTGCAAGTACGGCGCAATGCCCGAAACCGAACCGGTGATCGCCGAGCTGCTGCGCCGCGGCGCCGAGGTCGACATCTTCACGGCTGCGGCGCGGTTGATGATCGACGAGTTGGAATCCATCCTCGCCGGCGACCGCGGCGCCGCCCGGGCGGTCGATTCCGAAGGCCTGACGGCGTTGCACTGGGTGACGCGCACCGATGCGAACGATCCGCTGCAAGTCGAGATCGCGAGCCTGCTGCTCGACCGCGGCGCGAACGTCGACGCGCCCGCGAAGGAGGGTGACGGCATGGGCCCGCTGCACTGCGCGGCCGAGTGGGCGTCGTCGAACGAGCTGATCGAGTTGCTGATCGACCGCGGCGCCGACGTGAATGCCCGCACGGAAGGTGGCAAGGGTTGGACGCCGCTGGACTTCGCGCTCGATCGCAACCGCGCCGGTGCGCGCGACGTGCTGCGCTCGCGTAACGCGCGCACGCGACAGCAGCTCGATGCGGCCCCCGATGCGTCGGCCGATGGTTTCCTGAAGCTCGTGCACAGCGGCGACCTGCCGGCCGTCGTCGCGGCGCTGGATGCGGAGCCATCACTGGCCAACACGCGCGCGGCCCATCCGCAATGGGGTGGCCGGCCCCAAGCCTTGCACATCGCGATCGAGCGCGGCGATAAGCCGATGTTCGACCTTCTGCTGTCGCGCGGTGCCGATCCAAAGGGTGACAACGCGCTGTACGACCACTGGTCGCCGCTCATGCTTGCGATCCACTGGAAGCGCGACGACATGCGGGCCGAGCTGCTTCAGCGGGTCGATGCCAGCCTGATCGACGCGCTGATGATGGCCGACGACGCTACATCGCTGCGCATCCTGCAGGCCGGCGCCATCATGCTGCAACGCGCGATGCCGAATGACGCAACGATGCTGCACTTCGCCCGCACCCCCGCGGCCGCTGCGCGATTGCTGGAACTGGGCGTGCCGATCGGGGCGACCGATAAGTACGGCAAGACCCCTCTCGACCTCGCCGCCGAGCGCGGTGATCGACCATTGATCGACTTTCTGATCGACCGCGGCATGACCGCGTCGCCGCAAACGTTCGCACGCCTGGGCGACTTGCCGCGCTTGAAGAAGGCCGCGGGGGATGGGCCGATTGATGCCGCCACGCTTCGCGCCGCCATCAACAGTGGCGACGAGAAGCTCGTGAAGTGGGTGCTGTCGCGCGGCGTCGACGTCAATCAGACAAACGACCACGGCGCGACGCCCCTGCACGAGGCCGCGTTTGCGGGACACCTGCCGATCGTGAAGCTGCTGGTGAAGGCCGGCGCGAACGTGCACGCGGAGGACGACACCTACAACGCCGCCGCCGCCGGGTGGGCGCAGCATGCCGCCGAGCATCTCAAGCGGACGGCGTGCGTGGAGGTCAGCGCATACCTCGAGAAGCAGATGGCGAAGAAGTGGTCGGCCAAGGCCCTGCCGCCCCACCGGCAGTCGCACAAGGTGGCGGGTTGGAAGCCGATCATGGATGCCGCCTTCAACGGCGACGCCGCCGAGATCGAGACGCTGCTGACCGCCGGTGCCGATCCGAACATCGTCAGCACCACACCAGCCGCGCATCGGCCGTTGCACCGCGCGATCGAACATAAAAAGACCGCCCCGCGCGGTCCTGGTCACGAGGCGGCCGTAAAGGCGCTGCTGGCAGGCGGGGCCGATCCGAAGCAACGCGCCACTGCCGAGCGCGTGACCGCGTTGGCACTGGCGGCGATGGGTTCACCGGGTTTTGTGCCGTTGCTGGTGGAGGCGTTCCAGCCGTTGGATCTGTTCCACGCCTGCATCCTGCTGGATTTGCCGCGCGTGAAGACGCTATTAAAGGCCGATCCGGCTACCGCGACGGCACGGGATGAGAATGGCTTCACGCCGTTGCACTACGTGACCGCGTCGGCGCACTTCTCGCAGTCGCCGAAGCACCTGGCTAACCAGCTGGCAATCGCACAACTGCTGATCGATAACGGCGCCGACGTCAACGCGACCTACGTCTGGCAAGGCGGCGGTGAGTGGCCGATCCCGGTGCTGTATCGCGCGTGCGGGCTGCACGATAACCCGGCGCTTACGGAACTGCTGCTGAAGGCCGGCGCGCAGCCCTTCGACAACGAGTCGGTCTATCACGCCGCCGATGAAGGCCACGACGCCAGTCTGGCCGCCATCGCCAAGCACGCCGACAAAAAGAAACTGGCGGCCGAGTGCTCGAAGTGCTTGGCGACGCAGATGCACTGGGGCAAGTCGCGCGGCGCCGCTTGGCTTCTCGCCCATAGGGCCGATCCCAACGCGCTTCACGAAGGGTCGGGCAACTCCGCCCTCCACTCAGCCATTATCCATGGCGCCGCCGCGAAGGTAATCACCATGTTGCTATCACATGGTGCGGACCCGAAGCTGAAGAATCGCGACGGGCAGACCGCGATCGATTTGGCAAAGGCTTCGAGCAAGGCTCGGTTGTTGGAACAGTTGAAGTCGTTCAAGAAAGCCAAGGCAAAGTAGGCTTGGTTCCCTCTCCCGGAACGCCGGGAGAGATTTGAGACGTGTCATCCCGATGGGAGGCTTGCCGACCTGAGGGGTCGCCCAAGGCCCCGAACCGTCCGTGGTTCCAGATCCCTCAGGTCGGCAAGCCTCCCATCGGGATGACAACCGGGCGCGAAGCGACAGAGTTTTATCCGTTAGTCTAGCCTGTAGGGTCCGCTCAGGAGGAAGCCAAGGCGGCTTGAGCCGGATTGCGAATGAAAAAGAGCGGGTCCCACACTGTGGGACCCGCTCTCATTCTACTTCCAAAATCTTACTTCCTAATCCATCTGCTTCGGCTGCTCGGGGGCCGCAGGCTCAGGGGGCGTCGACTCGCCAGGGGCTGGATCGGCCGGGGCTTCAGGAGCGTTGAACGCTTCCGGCGCCGCGGGGGCAGCGGGCGTTTCGGGTTCGTCGTCCTGAACTTGAATCGAACGCAGGATGTCCGACGCGTCGCTCTGGCGGCCGGCGCTGGCGGAGGGAATCTTGTCCTTGGCCATGCGCGGGGCGGGCTTGGTGTCGTCGTCATCCTCCACCTGCACCGATCGCAGCACGTCCACCGCGCTGCTCTGCCGACCGGCGGCGGCGGGCGGGGCCTTCTTCTTGAGCTCCTTACGCTCCTTCGGCTTGTTCACGGCCTCGGCCGGCGTCAGGTTTTCGGGAATGTACAAAATGCGGCCACAGCTGGGGCAGAAGACCAGCTCGTCGCGCGTGTGCAGTCGGTTGTAGACGTCGCGCACCAATTCCATGTGGCACGCGTTACAGAGGTATTCCTCGACGCGCTTGTCCGGGCGAATCAGCGGGCTCATGGCCTCGCCGTCGTACCGGTCGGCCAACCGCATGAAGGCGTCGCGGGCGCGGGCGGGAATCTTGCTGGCCAATTCGTCGCGAACCGGCGTCAGCCGGTTCACCTCGTCCTGCAAAGCTTTGGTCGTGTCGCCGATCTGTGATTGCAGCGCAACCAGCTTTTCCTGTTCGCTTGCCAGCGCGGTCTGCGTCTCGGCAGCGGTCGCCTGATCGGTCTCCAGCGACTGCATTACCTTCAACGACTCTTCCTCCAGCTTGGTCTTGTCCACCTTGCCGGTATTGATCTCGATCAGGAACGCCTGATATTCCTTATTGTTACGCGCGGCCTGCTGCTGGGTGCGGAGCTTTTCGATGTGCGCGTCGCGCGACTTCACCTCGAGCTCGTACTGCCCCACCTTGGCCTGCTGCTCGCGAATTCGGGTCTGCAGCCCCTTGAGCTTCTCGCCGGCGTCGGTGACGCGGCGCTGCTGCAAACGGACGTTCTTCGTGGCGGCGTCCAGCCGCGCCTGCGCGTCGCGCAGGTCACCTTCGGCACGAAACAACTGAACCAGAGCGATGTTCGTCGGACCCATATTCGAATTTCCCTCAGCGAAACCAGCAGGGCAACCATTATGCCCAAATGCCCGACGATGGGAAGGGGTGGCCGATTCATTCGGAATTGTCGTTTGCAGACAACGGGGTTGGCGGCGACCAGTCGAGAGTAATCAGTGAGCGAGGCGGGAAGGACCAAGATTCCCGTTTCACCGCCCCCTATCCACTGACCCGGGTCCACTTTTTTCAACCAGCTTTCAAATTCCTTGGTGGGATCACGGTGGCTCTGTCGCGTGAACGGGATTCCCCGCGGTAGGATTGCGACCCGTGCACCGCCGCCGCCGGTTGCTTTCCGATGAAGAACGGAGAGCGTGACCGGGTTCAAACGCCCTTTTCGATTGATGGAGACCGCGCCTCATGGCCAACGAGATCGCTGCCCGCGAGATGGAAATGTCGTACCTGCGGGTGCTGGCCGAGCAATATCCGACCATCTCGGCGGCGATTGCCGAGATCGCGCGGCTGTCGGCGGTGTTGACGCTGCCTAAGGGCACCATTCACGTCATTAGTGATGTACACGGTGAAGACAAGAAGCTGCGCCACGTGATCAACAACGCATCGGGCACGCTGCGGCCGCTCGTCGAGAAAATGTTTGCGCACCGCATGAGCGAGCGCGAGCTGCGAGAGTTTCTCACGTTGATCTTCTATCCCGCCGAGGTCACCGAACGCCTCGAGCAATCGCTGACCGACCCCCAAGCGCTTCGCGAGTACGCGACGCGCACACTGCGATATCAACTGGATTTGGCCCGCCTGCTGGCGTCGCGCTACAGCCTGCGGCGGGCGATCAAGTCTTTCCCAAAAGCCTACGTGGAACTCGTCAGCGAGATGCTGCACACGCACACCGATGACCGCGGTGACTTTCTAGCGGCGTTGGTCGACGAGCTCGCGGAGCGCGGCAGCGCGCTGGAAATGGTGCACGTGATGGGCCGCCTGGTGCGCAACCTGGCGGTGTACGAACTCATCATCGGTGGCGACTGCTGGGACCGCGGACCACGCGGGGACCGGGTGGTCGATTACCTGCGGCAGCAGCCGAACGTCTCGATGATCTGGGGCAACCACGACGCCGCCTGGCTCGGCGCGGCGCTCGGCAATGACGCGCTGATGTGCACGGTGTTGCGGCTGTCGTTGCGCTATCGCCGACTGGCGCAAATCGACGAGGGGTATAGCATTCCGCTCACGCCGCTCGACACGCTGGCGCGCAGCGCGTACGGCAACGATCCGGCGATCCACTTCATGCCGAAAGCGGAAGGCTCACGCCCGAAGTTCCTCGTCGCCCGCATGCAGAAGGCGATCGCCGTCCTTCAGTTTAAGCTGGAGGGTCAAATGATCGAGCGTCATCCCGAGTGGCGCTTGGACCACCGCCGGTTGCTGCACTTGATCGACTACGGCAAAGGGACGATCACGCTCGACGGCCAGACGTATCCGCTGCGCGACACGCATTTTCCGACCATCGACCCGGCCGATCCCTACCGCCTGACGGAGTTGGAAGAGGAGTGCGTCCGCCGGCTGCGCCACAGCTTCAACATGAGCCAGAAGCTGCAGGACCACATGAAGTTTTTGGTCGGCCAGGGATCGATGTACGAGGTGCGCGACGAGCACCTGATCTTCCACGGCTGTGTGCCGTGCGACAAGGACGGCAACTTCCTGCCCATGCCGATCGACGGCCGCGAGTTGAAGGGTCGTGAGCTATTCACAGCCATTCAAAGCGTCGCCGTTCGGGCGTTGGAGAAGCGCCGGCCCGACGATTTGGATGCGTTGTGGTACCTCTGGAGCGGCCCGCTGTCGCCGTTGTTTGGCAAGGACAAGATCGCGACGTTTGAGCGCGACTTCATCGAGGACAAGCACACGCACCACGAGACGAAGGACCCCTACTTCGAGCTGATTCACGAAGCGAGCTTTTGCCGGAAGGTTTTGGCCGAGTTCGGCGTCTGCCCAGACCGCGGGCTGATCGTGAATGGCCACGTGCCGGTGAAGATCGAAAAAGGCGAATCCCCGGTCAAACGCAGCGGTAAGGCGATCACCATCGACGGTGCCTTCAGCGAAGCCTACGGCGACCACGGCTTCACCTTGGTGCTGGAGGCCGACCGCACCCTGCTCGCCAAGCACCACCACTTTGATTCGGTTGAAACCGCGATCCGCGATGGCGTAGACATCATCCCCAACATCACGACCGTACGCGAGGGCCCCGTTCGCCGAATGTCCGATACGGAGCGCGGGCGGCAGATTAAGGCGGACATCGAATCGCTCGGCCGATTGATCGAGATGTATCGACAGAACGTGCTAAGGCAGCGGGAGGTTTGATGACCGCTATCCCTGCGCTGCGACCGGCGGGACGGTAATCTGCGACAAGCCGATCGAGAACGAGGGCACGCGAAGTCCGGAAGATCGATCAAACGCGCCGTTGCCCTTAATCGATGCATGCCCCGTCAGTCCGGCGACAGAGGTGGGTACAGTGCCCGCGGGAAGCAGACCGATCAGAATGGAAAGATCGATCTGACCGTCCACCGTCGCCTCACCGGCACCAGCAGCAAGCGAGCCGCAGGACACTCGCGCGTGCAGATGATCACCGATGTCGATATTCAGTTGAAGCGATGAGTTGGCGATGGTCATCAGATCGTCGTTGCCGTCCAGGCGCCCGGTCCCCTTCAACTGGCCCAGCGAGGCCGGCTGGTCAGTTCGACCGACAGATTCGCAGATGAGCGTAAGGTCGAACCCGTTGTTCGCACGCGACACGTCCATCAAGATACCGTCCACCACGGCCTCGTAGTCGGCTTGGCGGTATCGGACCTGACCACCCACCAGCAGCACTTTCTCCACTTCAACCGCAATGCGGCTGCTGGTGTCCGCGCTATTCTGCGTATGCGTGTCAGGCTTGACGGCGGAATTGGCGTCATCGTCCTCGCCAGGCGGCTCAGGCGCGAGGCGTTTGGGCAGGTTAAATGAACCATCGGGTTGGCGGATGAGGGAAACGATTGGCCGTTCGATTGTGATCGACTTGATGACGATCTCGCCGCGCAACGCTTTGGAGAGCGACAGTTCCGCCCGCAGCCGGTCCACGGTCAACAGCGGCACGCTCTGATCGTCGCGGGTAACGACCCGCATCCCACGTGCATCAATCGAACCGCCCAAAAGCGAAACTCGCAGATGCTCGAACGAAACG
The DNA here is from genome assembly GCA_035998445.1 of Tepidisphaeraceae bacterium. Classification (NCBI taxonomy): domain Bacteria; kingdom Pseudomonadati; phylum Planctomycetota; class Phycisphaerae; order Tepidisphaerales; family Tepidisphaeraceae; species Tepidisphaeraceae bacterium. Next base: position 24,186 of record DASYHQ010000039.1, read on the forward strand.
TCCGCCCCCAGGAGACTGGAGATACGACGTTGAATGGGGTTCTGGAGAAGAGCCATCGAAAATGTCCCGCTTTGGTGTCGCGCTTATGTCCGAGACATTCAGTCTCGCATCAAAACTTCTCGCTTCAGCCTTAAGCTAACGGACAAGAACCCCGCGTTGAACAGGGACGTCTCATCTCGAGGGGAGGCTTGCCGCCCTGCCGGATCTCCCAAGGCCTAGAACCGTTCGTGGTTCGAGATCCCTCAGGTCGCTTAGGCTCCCATCGGGATGACAACTGTGCGCGATCTGCCAGAGTTTAGTCCGATGGCATTTAATGAAGCCGCCCAGTCTTGGTAGCGATCCGGTGCACCTATGAATCGACGATCTTACACTCGTCAATGGGGTGGACCAGTTGAAACAGTGAAAAGTCGGAAGCGCAATGGACGACAACTGACACGGCCGGCAGAGATGGGAAGAGGTACCAACGAAAAGAGCCCGACCTCTTTCGAGATCGGGCTCTTCTAAAGATCTGCTCTTTAGCAAGTGAATAGTCGGTTTGCCGTACTGTTGATGTCACCACCAAAATCCAGCCGTTTAACGGGCTGACGAGGTTGTGCCTGACATTTAGACCATAGATCGCTCTATGGTAAATTCTAAGTAATCCCTTAGAAAGGAGGTGATCCAGCCGCAGGTTCCCCTACGGCTACCTTGTTACGACTTAGTCCCAGTCACCGAACCTGGCGTAGGGACCTCTGTGATGAGGCCACTTCGGCCATTTCCGGCTCCCATGACTTGACGGGCGGTGTGTACAAGGCTCAGGAACACATTCACCGCGGCGTAGCTGATCCGCGATTACTAGCGATTCCAACTTCACGGAGGCGAGTTGCAGCCTCCGATCTGAACTGGGGCGTTATTTCTGCGATTTCCATGAACTCGCGTTTTAGGTTCGCTTTGTGAACGCCATTGTAGCACGTGTGTAGCCCTGGGCATAAAGGCCATGAGGACTTGACGTCATCTCCACCTTCCTCCGGTTTGACACCGGCAGTCCCCTTAGAGTCCTCAGCATTACCTGTTAGTAACTAAGGGCAAAGGTTTCGCTCGTTAAGGGACTTAACCCGACATCTCACGACACGAGCTGACGACAGCCATGCAGCACCTGTACTAGTTGTACCCCGAAGGGCCTACTCTACTTTCATAGAGATAATCCTAGCGTTTCAAGCCCAGGTAAGGTTCTGCGCGTTGCTTCGAATTAAACCACATGCTCCACCGCTTGTGTGAGCCCCCGTCAATTTCTTTGAGTTTTAGCCTTGCGACCGTACTTCCCAGGCGGTCGACTTAGCACTTTTGCTTCGACCGCAATACCGTCAGAGGTACTGCGATCTAGTCGACATCGTTTACGGCCAGGACTACCGGGGTATCTAATCCCGTTCGCTCCCCTGGCTTTCGTGTCTCAGCGTCAGCACACTCCCAGCAACCTGTTTTCACCATTGGCGTTCCAAATGATATCTACGCATTTCACCGCTCCACCATTTGTTCCGGTTGCCCCTAAGTGGCTCAAGATTCCCAGTATACCCAGCAGTTCCACGGTTGAGCCGTGGGATTTCACAAGATACTTAAGAACCCGCCTACACACGCTTTAAGCCCAGTGATTCCGCCTAACGCTCGGCACCTCTGTCTTACCGCGGCTGCTGGCACAGAGTTAGCCGTGCCTTCCTCTGGAGTAGATCAGAACTTTCTTACTCCTGACAGTGGTTTACATTCCGAAGAACTTCGTCCCACACGCGGCGTCGCTCCGTCACACTTTCGTGCATTGCGGAAGATTCGTTACTGCAGCCCCCCGTAGGAGTCTGGGCAGTGTCTCAGTCCCAATGAGGCCGGCCAACCTCTCAGTCCGGCTACGCGTCGTCGCCTTGGTAGGCCGTTACCCTACCAACTAGCTGATACGAAATCGCCTGCTCCCAGACCGGCGGACCTTTGAACACCTCACCATGCGGTAAGGTGGTGTCATCTGGTATTACCCATCCTTTCGGATGGCTATCCCAGAGTCCGGGGCACATTAGCGATTCATTACTCTCCCGTTCGCCACTGAACACGTATTGCTACGTATTCCGTACGACTTGCATGTCTTAGCCACGCCGCCAGCGTTCAGGCTGAGCCAGAATCAAACTCTTCAATTAAATTTCTTGGCCCCATCGACATCCTCCAACGCCATGCGAGCCTTGCGGCTTGATGACGACTTACGGTTTCAGTGATGGGTTTTATCCTCGAAACGAGTTGATCCATCCCGGTCAGGTTAAGACAAACCCGACCAGTTTGTTACTGCCACTCCGCCGGCTACGACGGGTGGTCAGCCAGCAGAACACAACCGATGAAAGTCATGCTCCACTGGATATTCGCAAAGGCTCAAACATTCTCTAACTGGCTGCCCCAAGTGCGTGACACTTGGGGACTTTCTCAAAATTGATCAAGGAAGATCACTTTGTGGCACCACGAGAATGTTTGAGATCCTCAGATGCGCTAACCAACAGCTTGCCTTGCGGCCCCACTGCTGACTAACGACTTGGATTCGTGCATAAGCCACCATGTACACATGGCTCTTATGCTCACATCCTCGCGGCATTCCGACTATTCACTTGTCAAAGAACTTCACTTAATTTGGTGCCGAATCATATTCTGATTCGTCATCATTTTCAACCTGTTTCGCGAAGATTTTTTTAGTCGTTCGCGTCAGTCAGGTTGTTCTTATAGTACGCTGGCTAACCACTTTAGGTTCGCTACATACTCCTGATTTTCACTCGCGACTTGCGTCGCTTGCGTCATCAGGTTCGACTCGGTTTCCCGAATCGGGTCGCGGATAATATCGTTTCGTTTCGCGTTGTCAACCGGCTGTTTGAAGATTTTTTTAGCGTCTCTTCAAGACAGCAAACTCGACAAAACTACGGCGACGATTCAACTTTCCCGGCAAAGGCCCGAGAAGAATCGTCGGCCAAACAATATCCACTTTTAAAGTTACTTTCGTAACTGGCGGCACCGACCGTCTTTAACCGCCTCAGTTTTGAACACCGAGGCCAGTCGTTGCCGTTGGTTGGTGAACTCGACAGGGGAGATTATGCCGAGCGACTGGCGGTTCGTCAAGGGCTCGTCATCAAACTTTTCGAACCTGTCCCTAATCTTACGGCAATCATCCTGATTGGTTCGCCAACGCGTTCCAAATGCCAAGTTTTCTTTGGATCGGATCGGCAATGCCCGTTACGATCGCGCAACACCCTTTATACAGAACATCTTCCCATGAGCGACACCCAGCGATGCCCCAACTGCAGCAAGCGGCTTCCGCCTGCAAAGACCCTCAAATTCTGCCCGTTCTGTGGAAGCAAACTGAACTTCAGTAAGAGCAGCAAGGCCAATGCTGCGGATGAGCCAGTGCTGCTGGATGACTTCCCTGAGTTGATCGAAGCACCAGTGGCTCCGCTTCCCCCGACACGGCAGCAGAGCTTGGATCCAAGGCTGATCAAGCTCGGTATCTTGGGCGTCTTGTTGCTGGCCGTGGTGGTGGCCGGGGCGTACTTCATCACGTTGATGACCGGAGGTGACAACTCGCTGGCCACGGCGACACCGCCACCGGCGGCTCGACCGGTTGCCCCACCTCCCCTGCTGGAGTCACCGGCCGCAACGGTCGAACCTGCGCCCGCTCCCCTACCGCCGCCCCAGCCAGCTCCGGTGCCGGTCAACCTCGTCACACCGGCGTACGCCAAGCTCATGCCGCAGCCCGCGGTGATGGATCCGAAAGCAGTTGCCGTCACCGGTTCGGCCATCGACGCGTCCATGCGGCGCGGCGTCGGGTTTCTCCTGTCTCAGTACAAGGGGTACCAGCTCGCCGAGGTACAGAACGAGGCTTGGCGCGAAGGCATGCACTGCCTGGCTGCTCAGGCGTTGGTCTACGCGTCATACATGATGGACGACCCGCGACTTTCGCTGCAAGGCGACTTCATGCGCGGCGTGCTGGATTACCTAAAGACGTTCGAGTTCGAGGGCAACTATGAGGTCTACGGTCGCAGCCTTCGCCTGTCGGCGTTGTCGCTGGCCCGTCGCCCGCAGGATCGCCCGATCATGACCGCCGACACGCAGTGGTTGCTAAAGGCGACCGCGTCTGGCGCGTTCACCTACACTGCGGCGCCAGAGGGTAGACACCCCGACGGAATGGACAATTCCAATGGGCAGTACGGCGTGCTGGGCCTCGGCGCGGCGGTCGAGGCGGGATTGATCGTGCCAGGACAGTTTTGGATCGACGTCCACAAGCTGTGGCTCGAACGGCAGAACGAGGACGGAGGCTGGGGGTACTATGCCAATGACAAGCAGTCGACCTCGTCAATGACGGCGGCGGGCGTCACCTCTCTGCTGCTCGCTGCACAACCTGGCGCCCAGACAGGCGTCGGTCGTGATCTGGTCGCCGGTGACGCCGCCGTGCAGCGTGGCATCGCGTGGCTCGCCAAGGGCGACAACCTGACCGAACTCGGACCGCACCGGCACCCTGGATACACGCTGTACGGCATCGAGCGCGCCGGGCTGGCCTCCGGTTACCGCTACTTCGGCGACAAGGACTGGTACCTCACGCTGCTGCCCAAGGCGCTCGCTACGCAGCAGGAGAACGGCTCATGGATCGGAGAGGCCACGCCGATCGGTGAGACCGCGTTTCACCTGCTGTTCATGTCGCGCGGCTCGCTGCCCATCCTGATGTCCAAGCTGCAGTATGAGGGAAAGTGGGATGCCCGGCCGCGCGACGTGTCGCACCTTACCCGCTACGCCGGGACCAACCTCGAGCGAGGGTTCAACTGGCAGATCGTGCCGTTCACCCAGCCGTGGCAGAACTGGACCGGCAGTCCGGTCGTCTTCATGTCCGGCAACGCGCCGCCGAACATCGACGAAAAGGGCATCGAGAACATTCGCGGCTTCATCGAGCACGGTGGTCTGCTGTTCAGCAACGCTGATGGCGACGGGGCCGCCTTCACCGCCTGGATCGAGGCGCTGGCGGCGCGGTTGTACCCCCACTACCCCATGCAGGACGTGCCCGAGAACCACCCGATCTACCGCGTGGCGGCGATCATCAAAAACAAGCAGCCGTTGCGCTACGTGACCAACGGGTCGCGCATCCTCATGCTGCACAGCCCCACCGATGTCGCCAAGTTCTGGCACCCGGTGAACGAGCGCAACAACCCGGACGCTTTCGGCCTAGGCGTCAATGTCGCCGTCTTCGCGACGGCCCGCACGCCGTTCCGCGACCGGTTGCAGCAGATCTTCGTCAGCGACGACGAGCAGGTGACGGCCGAGTTTCCGATCGTGCGCATCCCCAACGATGCCAACTGGAACGCGGAGCCCACCGCGTGGGATAATTACGGCCGCTGGCTGAAGGGCGAGGCCTCCATCGGCATTGCCGCGACGCCCGTCGAGCCGACGAAGTTGGATCCGTTCGAGCAACCCATCGCGCACCTGACCGGCACCACCGCCTACGTTCCGTCAAAGGACCATCTCGACGCGATGCGCAGCTACGTATCGGCCGGCGGAATTCTGTTGGTCGATGCGACGGGTGGCGCCGAGGATGTCGCCGAGTCGATGTTGAAGGTGGTGAACGACCTGACCGAAGGCGCGGAGATGCAGCCACTGACGCCGAAGCACCCACTGATCTCCCCCAGCGGCGACTGGGCCGACGTCGGCGAGGCAACGGTGTGGCCAACCGTCGGCGGTCGACCTGACGGTGTCGATCTGTCGCCACGGGTGGCCAACGTCGGCGAAGGGTTCGTGATCTACTTCGACCGCGACCTCACGACCGGCCTGATGGGCGGCAACGCCTGGAACATGCGCGGCTACACGACCAACTGGGGCCGCCAAATGATGAAGAACCTCATCATCGCGGCGATCGAACGAGGGAAGACAAGAACGAAGGAAGTACCGGCGAGTGGGCCAGCGGCCGCCCCGTCTCCGAACCCGTAACCAAGGGCCAGCAGAGGACAACTCGGGCAAGATGCATTAACCGTGGCATGGGCGTCTCGCCCATGCCACGGTTAAAGCCGGTTTGCCGCTAATCTCCTACCGCCCTGCCTTCGGCGGGCGGCGAGTGGGCTTGGGGGCGTTCTTCTTCGGGCGGGGCAGCTTGGTCCGTACATCGATCTTCTTCCCACCCGCTCGCCCGGGGGCGGAGGCGTCGGTGTCGGGCAGCTCTTCGACGCCTTCCGGTCGCCGGGCCTCGCGCCCGCGGAACAGGAGCTTGATCGGCACCTCGGCGTAGGGCAGCAGCTCGCGCATCCGGTTGATCATGAACCGCTGGTACGACTCAACGATGATCTCCGGGTTGTTCACGAAGACCACGATCGTCGGTGGCGCCACCTCGGGCTGCGTCACGTAGAAGATGCGCGCCCGCCTGCCGTTCTGGCTCGTGGGGCGGCGCTCTTCCATGATCGTCTTCATCACGCGGTTCAACTCGCCCGTACCGCAGCGGTAGGTGGCCTGCTTGAACAGGTTCTGCGCCAGGTCCAGCACCATCTGGACGTTCTTGCCGTCCTTGGCGGTGATGAACGACACCGGCGCGTAGTTCAGGTGCGGCAGCTCCTGGTCGAGGTAGTTGCCGTACTCCTGCATCAGCAGATCACTGCTGAAGGTGGCCCCCTTCTCGTGCGCCTGCTCGCGGGCGTCGGCCAGCACCTTGTCCCACTTGTTCACGACGATGATCACCGGCTTAAACTGGTCGGCGATGTACTTGGCCAGCTTCTTGTCCGGCTCGCTGATCGGCTCGGTGCCCTCGATCAGCATGAAGACCACGTCCGCCCGGCGGATCGAGCGTTCGGCACGGTGAAAGCTGTAAAACTGGATGTCGTCGGTCACCATGTGCCGCTTCTTGCGCACGCCGGCGGTGTCGATGACGGTCAGCGTCTTGCCGTCCTTCTCGAAGCGCACGTCGACGCTGTCGCGCGTGGTACCGGGCACCTCCGATACGATCACGCGGTCGCCGTGCCCCTCGTACAGTTCCGCGACGGCGTTCACGAGCGTGCTCTTGCCAGCGTTGCGCTTGCCGACGATCGCGATCATCAGTTCCGGCTCGGGCACGTGCGACGGCGCCTTGGTCAGATCGATGTTGTTGGCGATCGCGTCGATGATGAGATTGATGTTGCGCCCGTGCAGCGCGCTGACGCCGATCGGTGTACCCAAGCCCAATCGAGCGAAGTCAGCCAGGTTCGGATCTACCTTGGCGTTGTCGGCCTTGTTGGCGACCAAGACCGTCTTGATGTTCTTCCGCCGCAGCAGGTTGGCTACCTCTTGGTCGGCCCCGGTGAGACCTTCCTCGGCATCGACAATGAACATGCACAGCTCGGCCCGCGTCATTGCAAGCTCAATCTGGTGCTTGATGTGCTCGGTCAGTTCGTCGGGGTCAACGAAACCATATCCGCCGGTATCTACGAGGTTTACGTACTTCCCATGAACCTCCAGCGGCATTTCGATGCGGTCACGGGTCACGCCGGGCATGTCCTGGACGATGCTGATTCGGATCTTGGACAGCGCGTTGAGCAGTGAACTTTTGCCGACGTTGGGTCGGCCGACGATTGCAACCATGGGGAGACGCATTCGGACGATTGTAGTGCAGCGCAACCAAATAGATCAGTGGCCCGCGCGCAGAATTTTGTTTGCGTAACTTCTATTTCCATTTGCCCGGGTTCAAAACCGCTTCATACTTCCTGTTTACGGGGACCCGTTTCCTCTCATGCGCACCGGCCTTGCCACTTAACTGGCAAGGCTCCTCGGGCGCTTGCAGAACGCCAGTCCCCGTCACATTTCGCGAACAGAGAGGAGCCATCCCATGACACAGATTCAAGACGTTCTGGCGCGCAAGGGGTTTGAGGTTCACACGATCGGTTCGTGCGAGACGGTGCTGGCGGCCACGCAGATGATGAGCGACCGCAGGATCGGCGGCATGGTGGTAATGGATGACGGTCGAATCGTCGGCATGTTCACCGAGCGCGACGTCCTACGCCGGGTGGTCGCCGCAAGACGAGATCCGCAGTTTACCTACGTCGGTGAGGTGATGACCCGCGACGTGTTTCACGTGCCGCCGACGGCATCGTTGGAGCAGGTGAGTTCCGTGATGAAAGCCCACCGCGTGCGGCACGTGCCGGTGGTGAGCGATGAAGGCGATCTGATGGGCATCGTCTCCATGCGCGATCTAAGCAGCTACACCGCCGAGCCGCATCGGATCAGCGCGTACGCCTGGGGCGAATCACTCGTCGCGGCTAGCGCGTAGGATGGAAACGATCTGGTCCCTCTCCCGTGCGTACACGGGTGAGGGACCAGACGCAGGTTGCTTCTCACTTCGATTTCCCGCCCAGCTTCTCCTGAATCTTCCCGACGACGCCTTGGGCCTTGCCCTTGGCTTGCTGGCTCGAGTCGCCCTTGATGGCGCCGACCACGTCGTTCACTTTGCCTTTGACCTTTTTCGACTTACCGGCCGCTACGTCTTCTCGTCCCATTGGAGCTCCTTTGTAAAGGTGAAGGTAACAGAGCAATAGCAGTGCCAAACAAGACAATGCGCGACATGATTTGGGAACGGGATCCGTGCAAGGTGCACCGGTGAGCTGGCCGGGCGTGCGGGAGCGAAAGACGACGTTTCTACCGACCGACAAAGCGTGCCATCAGCTGTTCGCGGCCATGCACGCCGAGTTGCTGATAGATCGCCTGCACGTATTCGCGAATCGTGTGGACGCTGAGATCAAGCTCGCGCGCGATGGTCTTCGGGTTCTTGCCCGATAGCAACCGGTCCAACACCTGCTGCAGGCGTGGCGAGAGTTGAACGTCGCGCTGGGGATAGAGCGCCAAATGGCCGCGCTCGATCAGTCCGCGGATCTCCTGTATGGCCAGCCGAGCCAGTAACGGATCGCTCGGCCTCGATGGGCGATCGCCACGACTGCGGTGCAACGAGAAGCCGACAAGTCGGTCGCGGTTCAGCCCGGTGCGGAACGTGCAGATCATGCCGTCGCCGATCTCGATCGTCTGAATCAGGTCCATCGCATTGCTGAACTGGCGCTGCGCGCTCAGGTCGGGCAGCACCTGCCGTCGCGACCAGACCTGTAACGGCTCGTCGGACACGATGCAGGCGTTCGCGTACGGGTCCGCTTCCGGTGGATTGTGAACGGCGAAGTCGGCCTGATACTGCACCCACTTCGGATGCCCACCCGACGCCGCGATGTGCTGTTTCATCCGCAGCTGCCGCCCGGGCCGCGCATCATCGGCGACGAACAGCGCGCCCTGCGACGCCTGGAAGATCGCGCCCAGCCCGTCGATCAGGTGCTGCCACTGCGCCGTGGGGTCGTGCTTCAACGCGGCCACGTCGGCCAGGTGACGCATCACCTGCACCAACTCGTTCATATTGGGTTGCGTCCGTTTGCCCATGCTGAAGCACCACCCAGACTTACAACATAATGCTCCGCCCGGCCCCCCACAACCGCGTACCCCCTAATTTAGGGGATTGTTACGGAATAATTCGGTGTTACATTCGCTGTATACAACACTTGCAGACGCATCTTAACGGGTGAGCAGATACGTGTAGGAGAACATAAGAAAGGGCCTGTGGCAGGGGGTGGCCACAGGCCCTTTTTCGGTTTAATGAACCGCCCGTCCCCCCGCTTCACGCAGGTGATCAAGAACGAAATCGGCCATCATCACCGTGGCATGGGCGTCTCGCCCATGCAAGTGGATTGGAACGGGAACTTCGATTTTTTGGGTATAGTTCCGACCACGCAACGAAACAAATCGAGTCATCCGGCCTCATTGCGAGCATGGGCGAGACGCTCGGTAGTGGGTCCGTTTGAAGTGGCACGGGTTTCCAACCCGTGTTCTGGAGCGAAGACACGGGTTGAAAACCCGTGCCACGGGGGAAGGTGTCGAAACTGACCCACTACCGGAGCCGGTCCCACCCGTGCTAGGCACTGCCTGACGGATTGCGCGTGGACGAGAAGCATGTCATCCCGATGGGAGCCTAAAGGCTACAGGACAAAACCCCGCGCAGTGCCCAACCTGTCCCCCCGAGGGGAGCGGTAGCGATCCGAGAGATCTCCCATAGCCACGAACCGTCAGCCGGTCGAGATCCCTCAGGTCGCCTTAGGCGACCATCGGGATGACAACCGCTCGGAGGGGAACTCACTTTGACCCATCAGACAGTGCCGAATCTAACCGCTTTCACGATGACGAGGTCGCGACAAGCGTGTAGCCCAAAACGAAATGGCCTGCGACATCCCGTAGGAAGCGCAGGCCATTTCTGTTCATTTCAGACGATACCGTGAAGTCTCGGGACGACTACTTGTTGTCCTTCACTTCGAATTCAGCGTCGATGACGTCGTCGTCCTTCTTCGCATCGCCACCGGTCGTGCCGCGGTCGGCTTGGGCTTCGGGGGCGGCGTCCGGGGATGCGTCAGCACCGGCGGCGCCGACCTGGGACTTGTACATCTCCTCGGCCAGCTTGTGGCTGACCTTCTGGACGTTCTCCATCGACTTCTTAATCGCGTCGCCGTCGTCGCCCTTCAGGTTTTCGCGAAGGCCGGACAACGCCGACTCGATCTCGCCGCGCGTGCCGGCTTCGACCTTCTCGCCGTAGTCCTTCAACGCCTTCTCGGTCTGGTAGGCGAGCGATTCACCCTGGTTCTTCAGGTCGATCACCTCACGCCGCTTCTTGTCCTCGGCGGCGTGGACGTCGGCGTCGGCCTTCATCTTGTCGATCTCTTCCTTGCTCAGGCCACCGCTGTTCTGCACGGTGATCTTCGACTCCTTGCCGGTGCCGAGGTCCTTGGCCGAGACGTTGAGGATGCCGTTCACGTCGATGTTGAACGTCACCTCGATCTGCGGCAAACCGCGCGGCGCCGGTGGGATGTCGGCAAGGTTGAACGTGCCGAGCAGACGGTTGTCTTTCGCGAACTCGCGCTCGCCCTGCAGCACGTTGATCGTGACGGCCGTCTGGTTGTCGCTGGCCGTGCTGAAGGTTTCCTTCTTGCTCGTGGGGATCGTCGTGTTGCGTGCGATCAGCACGGTCATCACGCCGCCCAACGTTTCGACGCCCAGGCTGAGCGGCGTCGCGTCGAGCACCAGGATGTCCTTCACGTCACCCTTGGCGATGCCACCCTGAATGGCGGCACCGATGGCCACCACTTCGTCCGGGTTCACCGAGCGATTGGGCTCCTTGCCCGCGAAGAGGTCCTTGACCATCTTCTGCACCATCGGCACGCGGGTGCTGCCACCGACCAGCACGACCTCATCGATCGCAGTCGCGGCCAGGCCGGCGTCCTTCAGGGCGTCCAGCACCGGCTTGCGGCACTTGTCGACGAGCGGCTGAATCAGCTGCTCGAACTTGCTGCGCGTCAGCGTCAGCTGCAAATGCTTCGGTCCGCTCTGGTCGGCGGTGATGAACGGCAGGTTGATCGTGGTCTCCTGCGCGCCGCTCAGCTCGATCTTGGCCTTCTCGCTGGCTTCCTTCAGGCGCTGGAGCGCCATCGGGTCCTTGCGGAGGTCGATGCCTTCCTTCTTGCGGAACTCTTCTGCGATGTAGTTGATCAGGACTTCGTCGAAGTCGTCGCCACCCAAGTGGGTGTCGCCGTTGATCGACAGCACTTCGAAGACGCCGTCACCGACGTCCAAGATGCTCACGTCGAACGTGCCACCACCCAAGTCGAACACGAGGATCTTCTCGTTCTTCTTGCGGTCCAGCCCGTAGGCCAGCGCCGCAGCCGTCGGTTCGGGCAGTACGCGAAGGACGTTCAACCCGGCGATCTCACCGGCGTCCTTGGTCGCCTTGCGCTGCGCGTCGTTGAAGTACGCGGGCACGGTGATGACGGCTTCCGTCACCTTCTCACCGAGGTAGTCCTCAGCCGTCTTCTTCAGGTCGGCAAGGATGAAGCTGCTGATCTGCTCGGGGGTGTAGTCCTTGCCGCGCACGTTAACCTTCACGAGCTCTTCGCTGCCACCCGTGACGGTGTAGGGCACCATCTTCTCTTCCTGCGCCACCTCGCTGTGCCGGCGGCCCATGAAGCGCTTGATGCTGAAGATCGTGTTGGTCGGGTTGGTGACCTGCTGATGCTTGGCGGTCGTGCCGATCAGCCGATCTCCCTTTTCCGTGAACGCCACGACCGACGGCGTGATGCGGCTGCCCTGTGCGTTGATCAGCACCTTGGGCTGGTCACCTTCCATAACCGCCACGCAGCTGTTCGTCGTGCCTAAGTCGATACCAATGATTTTTGCCATATTATTCAAGCTCCTCTACTCCGCCCCGGCGCGAAGGACACCAGCGGACGGACCAAGACAATTACAAGCGGCGTGCCAAAAGGCCCCACCCCGGCATCTTTCCGAAACCCGGATTATCGCGTGACTTACGTCGCTTCAGGCGGGACCTGTTTTTCCCGTGAGAATGCCGTTCTGGCAGATGCGAGTGAAATGGATGCCAAAAGCAAAGCCCACGGATCGTGATCCGTGGGCTTGGGCAGAATTTCCAGTGACTCCATCGCGCCGTTAGCGTCGTCGGGCGAGCAGCGCAAGGCCGCCGATCATCGCGATACCGAGGCTGGCCGGTTCGGGCACTGCGGCAACGGTACCGTTCAAGACGACATTGTCGACGCGGAAGGCGTCGCTGCTCTCCGTGCTGCTGACGGTCTCATAGAAGTAGATGCGGAACTCGGTGGCGGTCGTCAGGCCCTGAAACGCCGCTGCCGTCAACTGGACATCACGCTGGACGCTGGCGTTCGCTATTCCTGCCGACTGGCTGAACGAAGCGATATCGCTGGCGAACGCATCGACGCTGCTACGCACGAAGAAGCCCACGTCGGTGCCAGTACCGCTATTAAACCGCGTTAGCGATTCGAACGTCAGGTTCGTGAGGTCCATCCGGTAGTCGACGGTGGGCGTGACGGTAAAGCCGAAATAATCGTTATTGGTAATCGCGGCGTTGGCATCCTGCGAGGTGATGCTGGCGTAGGTCTGGATGGCGCTGTTCGATCCCGATGAGATCGTTCCGCCTCCCGCAGTAACGAAACTCCCAGCGACGGAGTTCGGCTCCGTGTCGCGACTGGCCGCTCGCGGAGATGGCGTCGCGTTGAAGTCGTAAGACGCAATGACTGCCGCCGACGCCTCTGTCCCTGGGATCGTCAAACCCACGGCCGCCACTACGATCGCCGACAATGCCTTCAAATTCTGGAGCATTTCGAATCCTCAGTTAGTTAAGTTGGATGCCTCTGTTGTCCGGATTCAAACGTACATCGCCGCCAGCCATGGTTTGAGCAAATTGCGTTGCCCAACGGGGCGCATCGCTTATACTTTTTTCCAACCTATGACGAAAAAAGGCCTTTCCAACTCCGATGTTCAGCGGGCCGAGGCCTATCGGGCGAGCCTTATCGGTGCCGAGGGCTTGGGGTGCCGCTTGTTATGGGCGTACGTTGGCCCCGTACCTGCGCAGTATCTCGAAGCCCCTTACCAACCGGTTGCGACGAAGGCGTGGTTTATCCAGCGCGGTAGCGTGCGATTGCGCCAGTACGCTGGCGACACGCACGCTCGAGCCGGGCAGTGGTTCTTCCCCGGTGATGAATGCGGCTGGCAGTCGTTCTCGTCCGATGCCCGGATCGTCTCGATTCACTACGTGGTGGCATGGGCCGACGGCACCCCGCTCTGCGCGCACGACCGCCCCCTCGCGTTCGATGCCGCCGACCACCCCGTGCTTGCCAGGCGTGCGAAGGCCCTCGTCACCGCCTCCGTGGGCATCGCCGACGTGCCCCGGCTCGACCGAAAGCCCTTCGCCCCCGCCCCGGCCGATCACTTCCGGTTGCAGCAGCATTTGCATGGGTGGTTGGCCGAATACAGTCAGACGATGGAGCGGTTGGGATACGCGCCACAGATGCGTCCCAAGCAAGAGTCGACGATCGCCGACGTGCTGGACTGGGTCGACGCTCATCCGTTAAACAAACCCCTCCGCGAGCGCGACGTCGCAGCGCGCTTCGACATGACGGTGGCCCGATTGAACCGCCTCTTCGTCCAGGCCGTCCGAGCGACCCCCAGCAAGCGCTTCGACGCCCGGCGGCGCGAGTACGCGGTGACCGCGATCGAATACGGGCAGGAGCAGATGAAATCGATCGCGCTAAAGCTCGGTTTCAGTTCGCCGCCGCACTTCACGCGTTGGTTCCGCAGGCAGACGGGAAAGTCGCCGACCGACTATCGCATCGAGCGGGAACGTGCGGGATGATGAACGCGCTCATCCCGCCTCCCTGCAGGCGGGGCGATTGACGGCCGGATACGATGTGGTTGCTTTCTTGTATTATTTGATATGGAATCGCCCAAGCCACTACCGTATCCCAGCCGAGCGTTTCTGCTGAAGAATGGCGCGAACAGCCCGATCGGGCGCGTGGCCTGGGCCGGCTTCGACGACGACGCGACCGGGCAGTTGAATCGGCAGATGCGGCCGTACGGGGCGTACGCGCTGGTCTACGTATTGTTGGGGACGGGCGAGTACGTTGACGCCCGCGACCGCCGCGTGATGCTGAAGCCCGGCAGCCTGATTCTCACGTTTCCCGACGTCGCCCGACGTTATGGCAACCGCCAGACGCTGACCGGATGGCGCGAGTTCTACATCGTCTTCGACGGGCCCATCTTCGACCTCTGGCGCCAGCGTGGAATGCTGGACGACACCAATCCCGTCCGCCAACTGGAGCCGATCAACTACTGGGTTCGACGGCTGAAGCAGGTCGCGTTGCAGAAAGGCGAGGGCCAGCGCCAGGTGCTGGATCGGGTGTGCGCGCTGCAGACACTGCTCTCCGAGATCCACGACTACGACCGGCAGCAGTCGCTTGGCAAAGATGACCGTGCCTGGCTTGCCCGTGCGTACGAATTGCTGGACCGGATCGACCTGAAGGAGCGTCCGGACTATTCGCCTCTTCTGGAGGCGCTGGACCTCTCGTACGCCGGCTTTCGCAGCCGCTTTACCCGTCTTTCCGGGCAGTCGCCGGGGCGATACCTCGCCGACGTGCAGATCCGGGCGGCGTGCGACTTATTGGAAAAGACGCCACGGAAACTGCGCCAAGTGGCGCGCGAGTGCGGCTTCACCGACGAATTTCACCTTAGCCGCCGGTTCAAGCAGCTCGTCGGCCTCACGCCGCGCGATTTCCGCAAGCGCGCCCATCGAAACGACTAACGCCGCGACTGCGTAGCAAATCGTACAAGCCATTAGCAACGGTTGCATTTTTTGCGCCGGAACTCGTGACATACTCCAGTTCGAAGCCCATCGCCTGATTGGGGATCGGTCTACCGGTTTTCCGGAGGACTGAGCACTCACGGGGCCGACGGGCCGCTCCGGTTGATCCCGCGCATCTGATGCACGAAAGGGATCAAACGGGAACGCATCCCTTGCATTTTCTGCTTCATTTCTCTTTGGAGGGTCTGATGTCGCTGAAGTTCGCTCTCGCTCTGGGTCTGTCGAGCCTCGCCTTTGCCACCGTCACCAACGCCGCGGTTCTGGAGAACAATCCGTGGCCGTCGTGGACTGGGACTCAGCCCGGCACCGATGCAAACGGGAACGCCTGGACGGTATACGTGGCCAGCAACGGCGACGCAGATCAGTCGCTGAACTCGCCGGCGTCATGGTCGACACCGATGATCTGGAACGGCACCCGCAACGGATACCGCAACCCCGCCGATGAATGGAACACTCCTGAGGGCTTCAACGCCAACCGCACCTACGGCGCGGGTAGCGACAAGGGGCCCGGCTTCCTGATTAACACTGACCAGGCAGGAACCTATTCGTTCACTGGCAGCTTCGTCAGCAATGGCGGCGACCCGGTCACGCTGCAGTTCAGCCTGTACACGCCCTCCACAGGGACCGTGACCCCGCTTGGCAACGTGACATACAACTGGAGCAGTTCGGCTCAAACGGTGTCGCTCGCCAGCACCTCCGGCATCCAGAACTTCGATGTGGCCGACGATCAGCTGATCGCGGTGAACGTCGCGGCACCCAGCAGTGGCGGCTGGGTCGGTGGCGACCTGACCGGCATCACGCTTGAGCTCAACGCGCTGGCCAGCGTCCCCGAACCAAGTTCACTGGGACTGGTCGGACTCGGCGCGCTCGGCGCGCTTCGTCGCAAGCGCGCCTAACGGCTCCCGCTTCGAAAATTCGTAAATCAGACGGCGTGGCCACCTTCCATAGGTGGCCACGCCGCTTCTTTTCACGAACCGGTCAAGCAGCTCGGTGCTGCTGCTGACCGGCTACGTCGCGCGTCCCTTACGCCCGCATCGCCGCTTCGGCATTAATGTGCGACTCGGCGAGCTTCGTCAGCTTCTTATCCGTGTTGCCTTCCTCGTCCAGCGTCTTCTGGAAAATCGTGGCGGCGTCGTTCAGGCCGGCTTGACGGGCGAGCGTACGCAGGGTGCCGTAGGCGGCAATCTCGTAGTGTTCGACGCGCTGGGCGCTGGCGATGAGCGCTGCGTCCTTCACCTTCGGGTCGCCGCTGGCGTTGATCGTCTCGCTGCCTTCCTTGATCAGGCCCTTCATCGCCGGACAGGTCGTGCGCTTCGGTTCCTTGCCGAGTAGCTGGAACACCTGCTCAAGCCGCTTGGCCTGCTCGCGCGTTTCCATCAGGTGCGTGTTGAACGCGTTCTTCAGGTCCGACGAGCTGGCGGCGTCGGCCATCTTCGGCAGGGCTTCCATGATCTGATGCTCGGCGTCATACACGTCCTCGAGCTGGTGGGTCATTAGATCGTCGAAATTGTTAAGGCTTTCGCTAAACAGGCCCATTGTGGCCTCCTTGTCTCTATGCGGGAATGAACTGGCCGCTGAAGCGAACAATCGAATAACGCTCCGGCGCGTTCGTCTTCGTATCAACGCGTCCCCATGCACGGCCCGATGCCGTGACGTGGCGTTGACGCGAGAGCCTCTCGCAAGGTCGGTGCCGTGGTCTCGCAATCCCGGAAGATGTGAAACAAAAGAAATGCCCAAGCGAGTACTGCAGGTACGTTCGATCGGATCGGCACGATGCGGAACGACCGAAGCTGCCCAAGTTATAACGTTGGAGCCGTGGCGGCCGAGAGACGGGTCCCACACCTTGTCGTCCTCGTCGCACAAACTGTCGTTGGAATGCAACCGAGCACGGCCGTGAAGCACGCGAAATGATATGCGTCAGGAATTGTTTGCAGTTAAGCGGTCGCTGGTGCCCGGCGGCCATGCAGCAGGTAGATCAACCCGTACGAGACCGCCCCACCGGTTGCCAGGCAGGCGCCCAGGATCCAGAGGTTGTCCTTGCTGCCGGCGGTCACCGCGCCGTCGCCAGCTGCGGTCGGCGCGTGCGGATCGACCGCCGTGGCGTGCGCGGCATTATGGGCCTGTGGAGCCGCGTGCGAAACAGGATGCGACTTGGCCTGGGCCGCATGTGGTTGGGGGGCAGGATGAGCAGTGGGCTTCACGCTTGGATACGCGGGCGCGGCCATCGGCTTCACGTCCGACATCGCGCCATTCGCGGGTGCGATCGCGGTCGGCACTGGCGGGGCATCCAGCCAATCGACCTGTCCGGTGTGAATGTCGTACACCCCGCCGATGATCTTCAGCTTGCCCGACTTCACGTACTCGGCCAGAAGTGGGCTGCGTTCGGTCAGTTCCACCGTCGCCCGGCGGACGTTGGCGCGAATAGCGCGGGCCACCAATGGCCCACCGGTTAGCACCGGCGTCGCCCGGCGCGCCTCTTCGGCGGCGGGGACGATGTTGTCCACGAGCTTGGCAATGCTCGGCGTGACGTGCGCGCCGTCGACGACGGCTGTCACCGCGCCGCACTTGCTGTGACCGATGACCACGACCGCGGTGATGCCCAGGTGCTCGACGCCGTACTCCAGCGTGCCGGTCTCGTCTTCATCGGCCACGTTGCCCGCCACGCGCACGACGAACAGGTCGCCGATGCCCGCGTCGAACACAAGCTCGACCGGCACCCGGCTATCGGCGCACGACAGCACGGCCGCGTACGGATGCTGCCCACCGACGAACGTTTCGCACAACCGCGCCGCAGACTGGTTCGGCCGCGATGGCGTGCCACTGGCGAACCGTGCGTTGCCCGCAGCAAGCATGCCCAAGGCTTCGTCGGCAGGTATCGACCTATGTTCCGAATGAGCCGCCGGCGCCACAGGCGAAACCGTGACTGTCGATGAGTGATGAGCCGTAGCAGGCGCGGCGTGATCGTCAGACGCGGGATGCGCGTGCGCCGCATCCACAGCCACGGCGGGCACCGCGGGCGCATGTGTCGCGGGCGCATGCCCATGGTCATCCGCGGCGATCGCCGTCCGTCCGATAAACGGCGAAAGAACCGCCACCATCGTGAGCGTAGCGATCAGGCGTGCGCGGTTTGACTGGTGCATGTCGATTCTCTCTCGCCACGATCGGCGCATCGGCCGTGCCGGCCCTCCATTCGGTATCGACATATCCACCGCCCCACTTTCGCAACATCTGGCCAGCCGCCTCCCCTACGCGTCGCCCCGCTCTTTCCGCAGCCGCTCCGCCGCCACCGCGATCGTCTGCACGTGCAGTTCCCCGGTCATGCCGGGCGACTTGTTGTATCCCCCGCCGTAGACGACGACGGTCGGAATCGACCAATCGCGGCACAGGTTGATCGCAAACGCATCGCGCTGCGCCATGTCGGCGGTGCTGAGGCGCATCTGACCGAAGCGGTCGTCAACGTGCACGTCCACACCGGCGTTGTAGAAGACGAGGTCGGGCTCGAACCGCTCGACGGCCGCCGGCAGCGTGGTGTGTAGGTTGCTGAAGTACTCGTCGGCGGACGCGAAACGCGTCAGGCCCACATCGAGGCTGCCGGGCACCTTTTCGCTCGGGTAATTCTTGGCGACGTGGACGCTGTAGGTGAAGGTGAAGGGGTCGCTGGCGAAGATCGCGTTGGTCCCGTTGCCCTGATGCGCGTCGAGGTCGATCACCATCGCGTGCAGCAACGGCTCATCCTGGCGCAACGCGCGAATGGCAACGGCGACATCGTTGAACACGCAGAACCCCTCGCCACGATCGGCAAAGGCATGGTGCGTGCCGCCGGCGAGATTGGCGGCGATTCCATCCACCAGCGCCGCCCGCGCCGCCGCCAGCGTGCCGGCGGTGGCAGCGTGACTGCGATCGCTCAACCGCTGCGACCAAGGCAGTCCCAATCGCCGCTGCGTGACCTCGTTGTACCGCCCACAGCGGATCGACTGCACGTACGCCGGCGTGTGCACGCGCAGCAAGTCGGCATCGCCGATGCGCCCGGGGTCGATCACGTTCCCGATCCCCCGCTCGCGCACTGCCGCGGACGATTGCGCAAACTTCTCCATCGGGAACACGTGCCCCGGTGGCAGTGGCGCCACGTACGCGTCGGAAGAATAGCAGCGAAGCAGCGGCGTCATGCGGACGAATGATAGGCGTGGCCGACGTGCTTCTGCATCACGTGCACAGCCGTGCGATCGTCCGCTGAAGTTGACGGCAGAGGCGGGCCATCTGATCGATGTCCAGCGTGGCAAGACGATCGGTGGCCTGGTGGTAGTTCGGGTTGCGCAGGTGCGCGGTGTCCGTCACCATTAGCGCCGGAAAGCCCTGCTCCCAGTATCCGCGATGATCGGAAAGCGCGATGTCCGGAACCCATCGCACCGGAAGCGCCGCCGGCAGGTAGCGGAACCACCCACTGGTGGCGAACCGGGCGAGAAACCGCAGGCCGAACCAAGCCGACGGCGTGTTCGCGACGATCGCCACGAACCGCCCGCCGAGCAGCCGGTTCGCCAGGCGTAGGATCCAAATCGCGTCGCCACGGCTTTGCGGCTTCGCTGGGAAGTAGCCGAGCGATTCGAGACAGACCATGCCCATCAGGCGTTCGCCGGACCGCCTAAGCATCGCGGCGTGAAACTGGCTGCCCATCTCGCCGAGGTTGAAGTGCGGCGGCTCCTCGCAGTCAAAGAAGACGATTCGCACCGTGCGCTTCACCTTCCGCCGTGCCAGATCGCGCGCAATTTCGAGCAAGATCGCCACCGCCGACGCGTTGTCGTCGGCGCCGGGCGTACCGTGGGCCGAGTCGTAATGGGCGCCGACGATTAGCGTCCCCTTCGCCGGCCGACTGCCGGGCAGATGAACCTCGAGGTTCAGGGCGGTCCGCCGGCTGGTTTCGAACGGTTGATCGACGACGACGTGCCCCATCGCCGTCAGTTCGCGGCGCAGGTAGGCGCGCGTTGCGTCCAGCGCAATAGGATGGGACGTGTTACGCTCTCCGATTAGTTCCGCTAACATGTCCACATGCCCGCGGAGCTTGGGTAACAAGTCTTCCATTACCCGCCCAACCTACCATCGGGGACGATCGGTGCGTCAGGCCGATTCCAGATCATTCGGCACCGGCATTTCTGGTCCGGCGATTGCGACATGAACGCTTGTCGACGTAGAGGCCGGATCGTCTTGAGAATAAGGTAGCCACTATGAGTACGCGTGCCATCCGCCGATCCGACCGCTGGTCGATGCTGCCATTGACCCTGGTCGTAGCGATCGTCCTGTCGTTGGCTTCCACCACCAGCGCGGCCGACCCTCGCGTCCGCGATAGTGGACGGTTCTTCTCGCCGGCCACGGTTGAGGCGGTGGAACGGCAACTGGAGGATTTACACCGACAGACTGGCCGTCAGGTGATCGTTGAAACGTACGAACGGCCCCCGATGGCGATCGGTTCGTCCGTCGACATGCAGAACACCGACGCCCGGGCGGCCGTGTTCGGTGAGTTTGCCGCCGATCGCGCAAAGCAAATCGGGGCCGACGTCTATGTGTTGGTGAACCGAACGCCATCGCACTTGCGCGTTTTCGAGTTGAACGAGTTGAAGCAAGCGGGACTGCCCCAGGCCCAGCGCGAGCGCGTAGTGCAGACGATGCTGGTAGCGTTCAAGGACAAACAGTTCGACCAAGGGCTGACCAGCGGCGTCGCGATGCTGACTGGATCATTAGCGGCCGGGCCACCCGCCGGGGCCGCCACCCCCAATGCAGCGAACGAAGGTGGCGCTCGTGGCCCTGCAGCGGCTGCGCCATCGGCTTCGCGCGATTTCGAACCCAAGGGCTCATCGAGCGGCGCCAGCCCGGAGGGCGAGACCGGCAACGGCAGCGGCGGGCTGGGCATCTTCGGCTGGATCTTGTTGATCGGTGGAGTGTTCATCGCGTTCCGCCTGATCCGCTCGCTCTTCGGCAACCGCCAGCAGAACACGCCCTATGGCCAATCAGAGCCGATGAACCCACAGCAAGGCCCCGGTGGCATGTACGGCGAACAAGGTGGCCCCTACGGTCAACAACCGGGTGGGTTCGGGGGCGGTGGTGGCTTCGGACGCGGCATGATGGGCGGCGTGCTCGGTGGTGTGCTCGGCTCGATGATCGGCAGCCGCATCGGGCACGGCCAGACCCCCACGCAAGATCCGAACGCCTCCGCCGGTGGCGCCGACGCTGACCCCGAAATCAACCGCAACTCCGGATACTCCGGCAGTGGTGGCGACTTCGACAGCGGCGGCGGCGGTGGTGACTTCGGTGGTGGCGATTCGGGCGGTGGGGACTTCTAATCGATCCACTGATTTTCATTACGCCAGCAGGAACCAACCAACCGGAGACCATCATGCCAACCGATGAACAAGCCCAGCGCAGTGAAGTCCACGAAGCCACCGGCGACGCCTCCAGTAGCCCGGTTGCCCAGGAACGGGGCGCGACATCCACCCCCGGCTCCGCCCCGCAGCAGTACGCCGTCACCGACGACGTAAAGGTCATCCCCGAACCGCCGGTCGACACAGAGGTGATTCGCGACGACACCGCCGACGGCGGGCCGCTCGTCATCGAATCGAATGACCCCGACCTTAAGCGCCGATCCAAGCCCGGCAACGATTAGTGGTCGTGATCGCGACACGAAAACAGCCCCGCTGGCCGTTCGGCCAGCGGGGCTGCATTGTTATCGCGTTAACCGACCAGACAGCGGCTTAGTAGCGGTAGTGCTCCGCCTTGAACGGCCCGTCCTGCGGAACGCCGATGTAGTCGGCCTGTTCCTTGCTGAGCTTGGTCAGCTTCACGCCGAGCTTGTCCAGGTGCAGCCGCGCGACCTTCTCGTCGAGCTTCTTCGGAAGCACGTAAACCTTCTTCTCGTACTGCTTGTTGTTCGTCGCCAGTTCGATCTGGGCGATCGTCTGGTTGGTGAACGAGGCGCTCATGACGAAGCTCGGGTGGCCGGTGGCGCAACCGAGGTTCAGCAGGCGACCTTCAGCCAGGATGAGAATGCTGTGGCCGTCGGCGAACGTCCACATGTCGTACTGGGGCTTGATGTTGGTCTTCTTGATGCCCTTGACCTTCTTCAGGCCGGCCATGTCGATCTCGTTGTCGAAGTGACCGATGTTGCCGACGATCGCCTTGTCCTTCATCTTCGCCATGTGGTCGGCGGTGATGATGTTGTAG
The DNA here is from genome assembly GCA_035998445.1 of Tepidisphaeraceae bacterium. Classification (NCBI taxonomy): domain Bacteria; kingdom Pseudomonadati; phylum Planctomycetota; class Phycisphaerae; order Tepidisphaerales; family Tepidisphaeraceae; species Tepidisphaeraceae bacterium. Next base: position 46,630 of record DASYHQ010000039.1, read on the forward strand.
TTGCCGGTCGTCGTGACGAAGATGTCGGCGTAGCTCAGCGTGTCTTCCAGCGGCAGCACCTGATAGCCTTCCATCGCGGCCTGCAGGGCGCAGATCGGGTCGATTTCCGTCACGATCACGCGGGCGCCCTGGCCCTTGAGGCTCTGACAGCAGCCCTTGCCCACGTCACCGTAGCCGCACACGACCGCGACCTTGCCGCTGATCATGACGTCGGTCGCGCGAAACAGGCCGTCGACCAGCGAGTGACGGCAGCCATAAAGGTTGTCGAACTTGCTCTTGGTGACGCTGTCGTTGACGTTGATGGCGGGGAACAGCAGCTTGCCGGCCTTCTGCATCTCGTACAAACGCATGACGCCGGTCGTCGTCTCTTCCGAAACGCCCTGCACGTCGCGGGCGACGGCGGTCCAGCGGGTCGGGGTCTCCTTCACGGTCTTGGCAAGCAGCTCGAGGATGACCTTGTACTCTTCGTTCTCGGTCGTCTCAGCGCCGGGAACCTTGCCGGCCGCCTCGAACTCGACGCCCTTGTGGATCAGTAGCGTCACGTCGCCACCGTCGTCGACGATCTGCTGCGGGCCCTTGCCGTTGCCGAAGTCGAGCGCGCGCTCGGTGCACCACCAGTACTCTTCCAGGCTCTCACCCTTCCACGCGAACACCGGCACACCCTTGGGATTTTCCACGGTGCCCTCGGGCCCGACGACAATCGCGGCGGCGGCGTGGTCCTGCGTGCTGAAGATGTTGCACGAGCACCAGCGGACGTCGGCGCCCAGGGCCGTCAGCGTCTCGATCAACACGCCGGTCTGGATCGTCATGTGCAGCGAGCCCACGATGCGCAGCCCCTTCAGCGGCTTGCTGGCGCCGAACTCCTCACGGCAGGCGATCAAGCCGGGCATCTCCTGCTCGGCGAGCATCAGCTCCTTGCGCCCCCAGTCGGCCAGCGACAGGTCGGCAACCTTGAATTCCAATGCATCCTTCGCGCCCGAGGTACGAGCGGCGGCCGGTGGGGTGAGGGTCTGGGTCATAAGGTCAGGTCTTTCAGTTGACTAAAATCAGCAGCAATGCCGGACGAACTCCATCCGACCATCCGGATATATTAGTAGACTATTTCCAGCTAAGGTCAAGCATTTTCAAACAATTTGTGCCGCTGCAGGGGGTGGTTAATTGCTGCCGCCACGGATGCAGTTGTTCGAGACGTCCGTCAGGAACCATCTAATCCGTCGGTGCGAAGCCGTTGCGGTTGATCGGGCTGGCCTGGCTGAGCTCGACCTGGCTCAGGTCAAGCTTGCGCGGGTGCTTCTTAGCGCATTCGATGCACGTCGTAACGCCCGGCAGCGCCTCCAGCCGCGCGGCCGCGATCGGCTGGCCGCACAAGGCGCAGGCCTTTGACTTGGTTGTCGTACGCTTCATCCCGGTATTACGAGTCAGCCGGCCAAGGGGTTTGCCGCGTTCGGTGATCACCCGGATTAATCTCGTCGTCCCGTAGCCAGGAACAGCGCCGGCCCCTTTGCCGATTCTTCAGGCGGCAAGGGCGTGATCTTCAGGTGTCGCAGTTGCCCGGCCGCCATCATGGCCTCGAGGTCCTTTGCGTCGATCCCCAGCGACACCTGCCCCAGTTGCCGGCGGAAGTCGTCGCGGTCGTGGGGAAGCAAATCGACGATGATCAACCGTCCGCCGGGCCGCAGAATGCGGGCGGCCTCGGTGACGGCGCCGGTGGCGTCAGGGACGTACGTCAACGCGAGGATCAGCAGCGCGGCGTCGATGCTGGCATCGTCCACCGGCAGGCTCGTCAGGTCGCCGCGGCGAAGGTCGACGTTCGGCAGGTCGGCGGTGCGCTTCTTGGCGGCCTTCAGCATCGCCGGGGAGTTGTCGACGCCGATTACCTGCTTCACGTGTGGCGCGAGCATCGCCACCAGTGGCGCGGTGCCACAGCCAAGGTCGGCGACCGTCAACTCTGGCGACAGCATCGCAAGCATGGCGGCGGTGGTGAAGCTCTCGCCGTACAGTTCGCCGCGCAATTTGTCCCACTGCGACGCGGCGCCGGCGAAGAAGGCCTGGGCATCCCCCTGCCGTTGGCTCAAGCGCCGGGCGAGGCGCAGTTCGTCCTGTTTGATCGTCGCCCAGTCTTCCGTCTGTTCGCGCGCCAGCAGCCACAGTTTGCGGGCCGCCGGTTCAAGTTCGTCGACGATCGTGCGGTACAGGTGCGTGGTCCCCTGCCGCCGGCTGCGCGTCCACTGCCCGTCGGTCAGCACCTTTAAGTGCCGGCTGACGGTGCTCTGCGGCATCTGCAGCACGTCGCAGATCTCGGCGACGCCCAACTCGTGGCGTTCCAACAATCGCAATAGACGCAGACGCGTATCGTCGGCGAGGCACTCCAGCTGTAGCAGGAACTGGTCGGGTTGGGCGGAGGGCTTAATCATCGCTTCATCCGAGTTTTCGGATGAATAGATGATGGAGTCAAGGAAATTGCGTCTCGCGCCAGCGGCGAACCGGCCACCCCGTCACGATAACTGCCTGCTCGATATCATTGAGAAGCGCCTCCCCCGGCGTACCGGGAGAGGGGCCAGAGCAAGCGCGCGATCGCACAGACCACCTTCTGAGGTATCCCGAAGGATCCCTTCGTCTGCCGTAGCACGGGCGGCCCGCCCGTGGAGCCGCGGTACCCCGCGGCGTCGGACGGTACGCCGTCCGAGCTAAAGCGCGCAAGCGATCTGCTCTGAAAAAATCGGTCCGCGTGCCACGGGTGGTACTCCACCCGTGCTTGCAATCTGACAGAAACAGGCGGACTACCACCCGCGGCACCCGGAGATTTCCCTTCTCTCCGCCTAACCTGCTGTCCCTTCGCTGGCGCGATGGCTTATTGGGACGGTGTACAGTCCGACGCGTCGGAGGACCGACGCCATGGGCGAGCCGCCCATGCTAGGGGCAGACGTCGTCGACCCGGTCCTCAATCACCCACTCCGGATGACAGGGTTCTGCGACCTAAAGCCACGTTCCCAAAAAGCAAAACCGCAAGCGGCAACGCTTGCGGTTTTGCGGGATCGATTATGCCTCGCGCCTTAAGCGATTCAAGGTCGCGGCCCGTGGTACATCACCTATACAAGTTCAACTCCGAAACGCTCCACCAGTAGCCCGCGCTGGACGTGCAGACGATGCGCACGTAGCGGGCGGTGACGTTCGAGGCGAGGTTGATGTCGACCACGGCCCCGGTGCCCTTTCCGGTGGCGACCGCGGTTTGGGTGGACCAGTCGGTACCGTTGTTCGACACGTATACGGCGTAGCCGCGCAGGTAGTCGTTCGTCGAACTGCCGGAATCGAGCTTGATTCGCCGGAACGATTGCGCGCCGCCCATGTCGATCTGGAACCACCCGTTGAGCGGGTTCCGGCCGGTGCTCCAGCGGGTGCTTTGGCCATCGATCGCGCGGGCGGCGCCCTCGTTCGAGGCGTTCGAACTGGCGGTGGCCGTCCAACCGGTGCGGCTGAGCAGCGTGGTGGTCGGTGAAGCAGGCGAGGACGTCACGTAGCTGGTGGCTCCGATCGACACGTTCGTGAACGTGCCCGTCGCCAGCGCCGCGGTGTTTCGGCTGGTGACGGCAAGGCCGGCGCGATAGGTGGCGTTGGTGAACGTGACGTTCACCGGCGTCCCCACCTGAATCCACTGGCTGCTCGTCGGGGTGCCGCTCACGGTGGCATAGTAGCCGGTGTAGGTGGTGCCGCTGCGCACCAGCTTCACCCAGGTGGGCGCGGCGACGCCGGCGACACTGACACCGTTGGTCCACTGGCCGGTCGCCAGGCGATGCTGGAAGCGCACGCCACTGCCGGGCATTACCACCACCGCCGCGTTGGCCGAGCCGACATGGGTCGAATCGCGGAACATCACGCCGGCCTTGGCCGACGAATGGGTGTTGGTCAGCGAGGTGACGCGAGCAACGATCGATTGGTCGCCACTGACACCGGTGGAGGCGAAGTGGAACGCGTCGGTGCCACCGCCGATGTCGGCCCCGGCGCCGTTCACGGTGAACGTGCCACTGGTGTAGGTGCTGGAGCCGGCGACACCGACCGCACCGATGCTGGCGTTCGTCCACCCGGCCGGCAGCGCCGTGGAGGGTGGCGCGCTGGCAACGCCGGGTACGGTCGAGAGGTTGATCTCGGTGATCGACCACCAATCGCTGTAGTTGGCGGCCGGCATCAGGCGCAGGTAGCGGGTGTTGACGGGACTGTTGAGCGTGATCGTCACGTTGCGCCCACTGATCGCGGTCGTGCTGCCCGCGCTGGTCCAGGTGGTGCCGTCGCTGGAGATGTAGGCGACGTAGCCGCCGATCTGCTTGTCGCTGGCGGCGTCGTGGAGGATGTGGGCACGCTGGAATGCCATGGAGCTGCCCAGGTCCATGTTGAACCACATCGCCGACGTCGCCGACTGGCCGGTGAGCCAGGCGCTGGTGAAGTTACCGTCGATCGCGCGGGACGTGGTCGAGTACGCCGTGTGGCTGGCGGTTGCGGTCCACCCGGTGCGGTCGAGGATCGCCGGCGTCGCGCTCACGTTGTCGAACGTCGCCGTTGCCAGCGACGTGTTCACGTGCGACGTGACGGCCAGGCCCGCCTGGATCTGCGTGGGCATTGCGATCGTCTGCCCGGCGGCCACCGGTGACCAGGTGGTGCCATTGGTGCTGTAGAAGCCGCTGAAGACGTTGCCGTTGCGCGTCAGGCGCAGATAGGTAGCGCCACTGGGGATCGCCAGCGTCGACTGCTGCACCGCCGCCCCGGCGGTCGTGCGATACTGGAAGGCGACCTGATTGTTGGGCATTTCCACCAGGCTGGCGAAGGGCGCATTGGCGGCCCAGCTTTGCCGCATCATGACGCCGGCCTTGGCGGATGAATCACCACCGGTGAGGCCCGTCAGGCGCGCGGTCATCGTGCCGTCACCGATGAGGATCTTCGACGCGTAGCGGAACTTGTCGCTCGTGCCGCCGATATCGGTGCCGCTGCCGGCGATCGTGTATACGCCCGAGCTGTACGACCCGCTGCCCGCGGCGCCGGGCGAACCGATGTCGGTCTGGTTGAAGCCGTCGTTCAGGTTGTGGATCGAGACCGGCATCGTGTTCGGGTTCACCGAATACCCCGAGCCGGGCGCGACGACCGGCTTGGCGGGGTCGCTCGAGTAGACGCGGACGTAGTCGACGTCGTACGTGTTGTTGAAGTTCGTGTTTGCGTTGACGACGTTGTTGTTCCACCCGCCGATCGCCAGGTTCACGAGCATGTACATCGGCTCGTTGGAGTGGTTGACGCCCGTCTTGGTCTTCACGCCGTCGACGTACCAGCTGATGGTGCTGGCGTTCCACTCGAACCCGTAGGTGTGGTAGTCGGTGGTGGTGTCGATGATCGTCTCGTAGACGAACTCGTCCTTGGCGCTGTAGTTGTTCCAGTGCTGGGTCTGATAGGCGGCATCGGGATTGTTGCCGAGGCCTTCCAGGATGTCGTACTCAGCGTTGTTGTTGCCCAGCGGCATCAGCCAGAACGCGGGGAAGAAGCCCGAGCCCAGCGGAAGCTTGGCGCGCATCTCGAAGTAGCCGTACTTCTGACTGAAGCCGACGCCACCGGGGTTGGTGCCGTACTGGTTGCGCTTGGCCGTGGTGATCTCGCCGGAAACCCACGACCGGCCGTCGGCATCGAAGCCGGCGGGCGTGGGCTGAGCCTTGATGCTCAGCGAACCGTTGGCGATCGAGAACGGGTTGTACGACTCGGTGAGCGGGTTGGAATAGTACTGCTTGTCGATGCCGACGTAGTGGTTATTCCAATAATCCAGCGCCGACCATGGCCGGGTGTCGGTCGCGCTCTGCGCAAGCTCGAGCGGCGAGCTGAATTCCTCGCTGAAGGTGAGGTGATATGCGGTAAGCAGCGTCCGCGCCTCCATCGATTCAACGACTGCCCGTTGGACCGCGGGGTGGCGGCGCTTGGGAGCCTTGGGGCTCTTGGGATTGTCGAAACGATCAGACAGAACGCGGGCGAGGGAACCGAGCGACCGATACATAGCGATCCTCCGTGCGCGAGATGAAGCGAATGAAATGATGGGAGACGATCGAGGGGACCAACGTGCGGCATCGCACGTCACGCCGTCATGATTTTCAATCGTTGGCGTCGTTACAACCTACATCACGTTCGTTGCGAGATCGCGAAAAACATCTGTCGCTTTGCGTCAACGTTGATGGCGCGTTGCGCGCGCGTTCACGTTCTTGCGGTTGGGGGTTAAACTTCGTCCCGCCATGTCGACCACTGCCACCACCACTGCCGACCTGCTTGCCGTCGATTCGGTCTCCAAACAGTTTGGGACCGTGCGCGCGTTGGACGGCGTGAGCCTGTCGCTGCGCGCCGGTGAGGTGCACGGCATCGTCGGTGAGAACGGCGCGGGCAAGAGCACGCTGATGAAGATCCTGTCGGGCGTCGAACGCCCCACCAGCGGGCGCGTGCTGCTGGAAGGCGCCGCCACGACCTTCCGGACACCGGCCGAGGCGCAGCGGGCGGGCATCGCAATGATCCATCAGGAGCTGAACCTGATCGACGAGCTCTCGGTGGCCGCCAACATCTTCCTGGGGCGCGAGAAGCACCGGCTGGGCTTCGTCGACTCGCGCTGGGCCCACCGCAATGCCGCCGACGTGCTGGAGAGCCTGAACTGCCCGATCAACCCCGCCGCCCGCGTGCGCGACCTGTCGCTGGCGAACAAGCAGATGGTGGAGATCGCCAAGGCGGTGTCGACGAATGCGTCGGTCGTCATTATGGACGAACCGACCGCGGTGCTGACCCGCCGGGAAGTCGATGCGCTCTTCGGCCTGATCGGTCGGCTGAAGGCCAAGGGGGTGGCGATCGTTTACATCTCGCACATTTTGTCGGAAGTCGTGTCGACGTGCGACCGCGTGACGGTGATGCGCGACGGCAAGGTTGTGGAAACGCTGGACCGCCAGCGCGTGCAGGAGGTTGGCGAGCGCGGGCTGGCGACGCTGATGGTCGGCCGACCGATGGGCGATCATTTCCCGCCGCGCAACCGGCCCGATGCGCGCATTGCCTTCGAAGTGCGCAACCTGAACGTTACGGGCAAGGTCCACGACGCCACGTTCGCCATTCGCGCCGGTGAAGTGCTGGGGTTCGCGGGCCTCATCGGCGCCGGTCGCACGGAGCTGGCCGAGGCGATCGTGGGCGTTCGCAGGCGGTCGAGTGGTGAGATCTTCATCAACGGCGACCCGGTGAAGTCCGACACGCCTGGCCGGGCGGCGCGGGACGGCATCGCCTACCTGTCGGAGGACCGCAAGGGCACCGGCCTGACGCTGGGCATGGGCATCGCCGAGAACACGACGATGGTGTCGCTGAAGAAGTACGCCCGCCCGTTCATCTCGCGCCGCGGTGAAGAGGCGGCCACACGGCACTACGTGAACACGCTGCGCATCAAGATCGGCCACCCACGCGACGACGTCGCGACGCTGAGTGGCGGCAACCAGCAGAAGGTGGCGCTGGCGAAATGGCTGGAGGTGTCGCCGAAGGTCTTCATCATCGACGAGCCGACGCGTGGCGTAGACGTGGGCGCCAAAGAACAGATCTACGCCCAGATCCGTGCCTTGACAGCCGCCGGCATGGCTTGCATGTTGATTTCGTCCGAATTGAACGAGGTGATCGGTTTATCAAATCGCGTCGCCGTGATGCGCGGTGGCCGGATCGTCGCCACGATGGACTCGACCGACGCCACCGAGCAAAAGATCATGTTCCACGCAGCGGGAGTAACGAACTGACCCACGGTCAGCCTGCGAGGTTTCCCGACACCGCTTCAACCGACGATTACCGAAAACCAGAAATGACCGACACCCCCGCTACCGACCTTCCGCTCCTCCCCCGCCGCCGGTTCAACGTGGGGTCGATCCTCGGCACATTGGGCCCGTTGGTGGCCCTCATCGTCATCATCATCGTCACCGCGATCCTCGAGCGCTACCTGACAGGCGGCAGCCGGTTTCTCACGATCGAGAACCAGCTGAACATCCTGCGGCAGTACTCGTTCGTCGGCATCGTGGCGCTGGGGATGACGTTCGTCATCATCAGTGGCGGCATTGATCTATCCGTCGGCTCGATCGTCGCGTTCGCCGGTGGGCTGGGCATCTGGACGATGAACACCGCGCTCACCGCCAGCACGATCATGAAGGCGCACGGGCGCGCGATCGAGCGCGAGATGGATTCGCCCTACTCGCCATTCCGCCTCTGGCTGGCGCAAACCTTCTCCGATCGCGGCCTGGCCGAGAGTGAGTCGACCGCTGTCTGGATCGCCGTGGTTACCGTGCTTCTGGCGGGCATGCTCGCGGGGCTGATCAACGGGCTGCTGATCGCAAAGGGCAAACTGGCACCCTTTATCGCCACGCTCGGTGGGTTCGCGGCTTACCGCTCGTTGGCGCTGGCGATGGCGGATGGTGGAGAGTATCGCTCCAGCAGTTCAAAGCTGTTCCCCATCCTGGGCACGAAGGGCATCGAGGTGCCGTGGATCGAACTGGGGCCCAACCGCGTGATGACGCTGCCGTGGTCGGTCATCATCTTCTTCGGCCTGGCGATCGTGCTCTCGATCGTGCTGAACCGCACGCGCTACGGTAGATACGTGTACGCCGTCGGCAACAACGAGCGCGCCGCGCGCTACTCGGCCATCGCGGTCGACCGGATCAAGATCATCACTTACACGCTGATCGGCGCAACGTGCGGTTTATCGGCGATGCTGCTCAGCAGCCGGATGAACAGCGTCGCCAGCAGCACGACCGGCCAGCAGTACGAGCTGGACGCCATCGCCGCCGTCGTGATCGGTGGCACGCGCATGACCGGCGGCGCCGGCAGCATCTGGGGCACCGTCATCGGCGTCCTCATCCTCGGCGAGATCGGCAACATGTTGAACTTCCTCCAGGTGTCGCCTTACCTGCAGGGGTTGGTGAAGGGCGTCATCATCATCGCTGCGGTGCTCGTGCAGCGCGTGGGCCGGAAGACGGCTTAACGTTCGAAATCCCAAGCCCCAATGCCAAGCAAATGACCAAGCACCAAATCCCAATGGGAGTGGTGCGCCCCGCGACGACTCGTCATCCTGAGGTACCCCGAAGGATCTCCCCCCGTATTCGCTTCGAGAAGGAAGAGATCCTTCGGAGTACCTCAGGATGACGGGGCCCGTAAATCAAATGACGCGACACAAGTGAAGTTAAAACCCGTTAGCGCGCACCGGCGATCGCCTCGTTCAGCGCCGCAGTCAGCGATTCCAGGTCCCGCTGGCCGACGAACTTGAAGCCGTTGATGAAGAAGCTGGGCGTGCCCTTCACGCCGCTCTGCAGGCCGCTCTGGTAGTCCCGCCGCACCTTCTTCGAGAACCGCTGCGATGACAGGTCCGACTGGAACTTGTACACCTCCAGCCCCACGCGCATCGCGTAGTGACTGAGGTCGGCGTCAGCCAGATGGTCCTGCTGCTCGAACAGCACGTCGTGCATCTCCCAGAACTTCTGCTGCGCCCCGGCGCTCTCGGCGGCCTGGGCGGCGGCGGAGGCGTGGGGGTGGATGCTGGCGACCGGGAAATGGCGGTAGACCAACTGCATCCGATCGCCGAAGTCGGCCTGCAGCTGCTTCACGATTGGGAAGGCGCGCCCGCAGTAATCGCACTCGTAGTCGCCGTACCACAGCAGCGTCGCCGGCGCGTCGGCCGGGCCCTGCGTGTGGTCCTGGGGTTCGATGGGGAGGACCAGCGCGATGTTCGGGTCGATCAGCATAGTGGCCGATTGTATGCCGGGCGGGCTCGATTGGCGTGGATGGCGGTATGCCCCTTTCCGGCCCCTCTCCCGGTACTCCGGGGGAGGCTGGGTGGGGGTGATTGTTCCTCCGAGAACCGTCAGCAGTTCGAATGCACCCCCACCCTAACCCTCCCCCGGAGTACCGGTAGAGGGGACCGGAGCCTACACCGTCGCCAGTTCTGCATCGGCATCGGCGCTGATTCGGCCGTGGCTGTCCACCTGGTCGAACTTCACGGCCACGCGCTTGCTCACGCCCTGCTCCTGCATCGTCACGCCGTACAGCGTGTCGGCGATCTGCATCGTGCGCTTGCTGTGCGTAATGACGATGAACTGGCTGCGGTCCAGGAACTCCTGCACGATCAGGTTGAATCGCCCGTTGTTCGCCTCGTCCAGCGCAGCGTCCACTTCGTCCAGAATGCAGAACGGACTCGGCTTGCTCTTGAAGATGCTCATTAGCAGCGCGATGCACGTCATCGTCTTCTCGCCGCCCGACAGCTGGCTGATCGTCACCGGCTTCTTGCCCGGCGGATGGGCGAGGATTTCGATGCCGGCATCCAGCGGGTCGATGCGCTTCATGATCGGCAGCTGCGTCTGACCGTCCGGCCCAATCGTGGCGGCGTGACCGGCGCGGTCCTCGATCTCCGTCTCCAGCACGATGTCGGCCTTACCCCCGCCGAACAGCTTGCGGAACATCGCCTGGAAGTGCCCGCGGACGGTGTTGAACGTCTCCTCGAACCGCTTGCTGGATTCCTTGTTGATCTCGTCGATCAACTGTTCCAGCTGCCGCTTGCTGTCGGTTAAATCCGTGATCTGCGTCGCCAGGAACTTCTCGCGCGTCTCCAGCTCTTCCAGTTCGCTCAGCGAGTCCAGATTCACGTTGCCCAGCCGTTGGATCTTCTCCTTCAGCTCCTTGATCTCGCCAGCCACCGCGGCCCAATCCATGTCCTCGGCCTTGTACCCTTCGCCGCCTTCCTCGCTCAGGCTGGCGTACTTGGCGGGCAGATCGAGTTGAAGTTCCTCAAGCGTGCGGGCGACCAGCGATTCCAGTCGCACGCGCTGCTCGCCGGCCTTCATCTGAAGGGAATGCAGTTCCCCTTCGATGCTGGCATGCTCGCCGCGCAGCGACTCGACCTGACCGCTCAGTTCCCGCACGGCGTCGCCGACGGTCTTCACCCGCTCGGTCAGCACGGCGATCTGCTCGGTCAGCTCGTTCTGATTCTGCGTGAGCGCGGCCTGCGCCTGTTGCGCCGCCTGCAGTTCGTTTTGCACCTGCGGCTGGCGCACGACGACGTTGGCGACGCTCTTGGTCACGCGTTCCAACTGCTGCGTGAACTCGGCTACGTTCGACGTCAGCCGTTGCACCTGCTCGCGGCTGTTCAACTGCTTTTCCTGCACCTTGCCGAGCGCGACGCGAACCGTCGTCAGTTCCTCGTTGGCCGCCCGCAGCTGCTCAACGATGGTCCGCTGGCGGTCGGCCGATTCGTCGACGAACTTCTGCGAATCGGCCTGTTTGCCGTCCCACAGTTGCCGTTGTTCGATTAGCGTCACTTCCTCGGTCTTCAGCTTGCCGGTCTGGTCGAGCATGGTCTGCAGCTCGCGATCCAGCAGCGGCTGCTCGCGCTTCAGCGCCATCTGCTTATCGTTGTTCTGCGACAGCAGGCTATTGATCTCCACCTTCTGCGTGTTGGCGGCGTACAGCGCGGTGCGCAGGCTGTTCTGCTCTTCCTCCATCGCCTTGGCCGACGCGTTGCCCTCGGTCAGCTGGGCCGACAACGACGCGATGCGCGCATCGACCTCGGCAATTTGCTGATCCAGCGCGTCCAGCTCCGCGTGACGCGACAGCAGCCCCATGGCGGCCGTCAGCGGACCGGCGCGAAGCGTGCCGTCGGACTCGATCACCTCGCCCAGCTTCGTGACGTACCGCCACCCCGCCGGGCCGACGTTGTGCAGATCGGCGGCGGTGGTGAGGTCGTCGACGATCACCGTCTTACCAAGCAGGTGCTGAGCGACCGCGATACACTCGGCGTCGCAGCGGACGAGGTCGATCGCCAGGCGGATGCGGTGCGGGTGTTGGTTCCAGTCGTAGGCGTCCACCGCATTGGCCGTGGCATGGGCGTCTCGCCCATGCGGGTCAGCAGGCGAAGATATTTGATTTAGGCCGATCGCCTCGGACTCGCCGCCCGTTTGAATATAATCTTTCTGATTCTCCACACGCATGGGCGAGACGCCCATGCCACGGTGAAGAGCGTCCGCGGAGACGATGCTCACGCGGCCTTCCAGCGTCGCCAGCGTATCGCCGGCGGCGTAGGCGAGGGTGGCGGTGTCGGCGACGAGCAGTTGGTCGCGGCCGTCCAAGGCGGCTTCGATCACGTGCGCGTGTTCGACGTCCACGCGCAACACGTCGGCCACCAACCCGCGGATGAACGGGAACTTCGTCTCACGCTGCCGCAGGACGGCCTTTACGCCTTCGCTCACGCCCTCGCGCTTGGCTTCCAGATCCTTCAAAACCTTTTGGCGCGAAAGCAGCCCGCTGCGATGTTCGCGGGCGGCGCCGAGCTGTTCGCTCGTCTGGCGGATCTGCGTGCCCAGGGCGGCGGCGTCGTTCTTCTTCGCCTCGATCTGGCGCTGCCGGTCGGCGATCTCGTCCAGCGCCACCGTCAGCTTCAGCGCCGCGGCGCTGCGCTGCACTTCCAGCGTCTCCAGGTCCCCCACCACCGTCCGGCGGCGCTCGGCGAGGCGCATCTGCTGGTTGGCGATGTTGCGACGCTCGATCTCGATCGCGCCAAGTCGGCTGTTCGTCTGCGCAAGCTTGCGCATTGCGTCGAGGATGGCCGCCTTGTGCTGCTCGACCTCTTTGTTCAGCTGGTTCTGTTGCAGCTGACCATCGCGGAAGGCCTGCTGGCGTTCGTCGATGTGCTTGCGGTGCTCGTCGAGCTGCTTCGTCAGCGTCTCAAGCATGCCCTGTTCGGTCTGCAGCGATGCCTGGGCCGATTCCAGCCGTTTGGCGATCTCGGCCTTGTCGCGTTCGAACGACGCCAGCTGATCGGCGATCTGCTGCAGCTGTTGCTGGGCGTAACCCTGCCGCTGCTTGGCCGACTGCATCTGGGCCTTGGCCTGCACCAGTTCGTATTCCAGCTGCTGCTTGCGCTGCGTGTGCACCTCTAGGTCTTCGCGCTGCGCGGCCGCGGCGTTCTGGGCCTTTTGCAGGTCGCCGGTGGTGTCGTCTAGGTTGAACTGCGTATCTTCGAGCCGCTTCTCCAGCTCGTCCAGCCGGCCCTTGAAGGTGTGGTACTCCTGCAGCGAGTACATCAGCCGCAGTTCGCTTAAGCGCTCGAAGTATTCCTGATAGTTGCGCGCCTTGCCGGCGGCGATCTTCACGCTGCGGAGGCGCTTTTCGACTTCCTCGACAATGTCGGTGACGCGGGCGAGGTTCTGGTCGACCTTTTCCAGCTTGCGCTGGGCTTCCTTCTTCTTCTGCTTGAACTTGGAGATGCCGGCCGCCTCTTCGAAGATCAGGCGGCGTTCTTCGGGGTTGGCTTCCAGCAGGGCCGACACGCGGCCCTGTTCGATCACGCTGTAGGCATCGACGCCGACGCCGGTGTCGAGGAACAGCTCGCGAATGTCCTTCAGGCGCGACGACGAGTTGTTCAGGTGATACTCACTGGAACTGTCGCGGAAGAGGCGGCGACCGACGGCGACCTCGTCGACGTCGAGGTTCAGCGTGCGCTTGCCGTCCTCCTTGATCGGGTTCTCGAAGACGAGCGTGACCTCGGCCATGCCGGCGGGCTTGCGGCCACCGGAGCCGTTGAAGATCACGTCCATCATCGCGTCGCCGCGCAGGCTCTTGGCGCTCTGTTCGCCGAGCACCCACTTGAAGGCGTCGACGACGTTGCTCTTGCCGCACCCGTTGGGCCCGACGATGCCGGTGATCGGCGCGTCGAACACGAACTCGGTGCGGTCGGCGAAGCTCTTGAACCCCTGGACGATCAGCTTTTTCAGGCGCACTGCGGCAGCCTCCGTGCTTGTGGATTGCCGATTTGCGATTTGCGATTGCCGATTAGCAAGCAAGGCCACGATGACGTGCCTACGCCTTCAATCGCAAATCGAAAATCGCAAATCGGCAGTTCCCCCTACTCTCCGGCCGCCCGAGGTTCCTCGGCGGCGTCGACCTGGGGTCGACCGGTGCCGGGGATGGCCGGGGCAGCGTAAATCGCGTCTTCGAATGCTTCGGATTCCTGCAGCACAAACGCGGTCTTCATCCGCGTGACCTGCGGTTGGCCGGTGGTGACGGCGCCCGCGTCCGGGCGGCTGATGACGCCGGCGCTGATCAGCTTCTGGTCGGCCATGCCCTGCACGAGCGCCACGATCTCGGCGTAGCCGAAGTTGAAGCGCCGCTCGCCGGTCGGTCCCTCGCCACCCAGCCGGGCGATGACCTCGGCGACGTCGGGCCGGCTTTCGACCTTCAGTGGCTGGCCGATGTCACGGCCGCGGTAGAACAGGTTGACGAACTTGTTCGCCTGGTCCGACGACACCTGAAACTCGCCGTTGAGGGCCGTGAAGATCATCGGCAGGTCGAGCGACAAGCGGTGGCCGAACAGCGCGATGCGCGGGATGCCGCCGCGCGTGGCGTAGATGAGTGGTGGGCCGTCGCTGTCGACGATGTCGAGCACGAACTGCTCGTTGATCACCTTGCTGTAGATGCTGCCGTCCGCGTTGGCCGCCAGCGTGCGGTAGGCCTCGACGCGCACGTCGTTCTGCTTGCTGTCGAGCAGGTCGCGCAACATCACGTTCAGCCCCGGCGAAGCGGGAAGTTGGCCGAGCGTTTCGGTGGCGGCCAACTGCATCGGGTGACCTTCGGTCTTGGCGATGCCCAGCAGCGCCTGCGGCGCTGAGGGATCGCCCAGGAACGCCGCTGCGCGGGCGGCGGCGTAGGTAACCTCAGGCGAGTTCTTCGTCGCGTCCATCAGCGGCACCAGGAACGGCAGCGCCGGCTGACCAAGCCCTTCGAACGCGTAGCTGATGTTCTTCAACATCGCGCCGGGCTTCACGGCCTCCTCGGCCAGCACGCGCGCCTGCCGTGCGGCGAACTCGGGCGAGGCGTTGGGGTACAGGTGCTGCACGATGCCGATGAAGTGTTCCCAGTCTGCCTCGTAGGCCTTGGGCACGAAGACGTTGATGATGCCTTCGTCCTGCGCCTCGGCGACGGTGTACGACGGCACGGTCGAGTTCCGCCGGAAGCGGTCGGCGACGTCCTGGAAGTACATGTTGATGCGGTTCTCGATCTGCCTCGCCGTGCTGCGCTGCGGCTGGCGCAGCTGCAGGCGGATCGGCCGGTCGATCATGCAGTGCCCACCGGCCAGCACCATGCCGTTGCGCAGGCTGCGCTTGGCGTTCCCGTTGTCGTCGGCCCGGTCGTTCAACGCGTAGGCGGGATTGACGAACACCGGCCCCTGCGCGCGGGCGTAGACGTTCACCGAGCCGGCGGGGTCGGTCTCGCGGAGGCCCAGGACGTGCAGATCGGTCTGATAGAGTGCGCCGCGCGCCAGGCTGGTTGCGTCGCTGGACGACAGCGTGTTAACGATGATGTCGAACTGCTGCTTCCGCCGGGCGCCGGGCGGGATGAGGCCGCGCACCTCCACGATCGTGAAGCGCGGGTCGTCGAGCGCCCGGTCCGGGTTGATCGCTGACAACGTCGCCGAGTTGGCGCTGCCGAACCCGTGCCGGAGCATCTCCTTGGCCATGTAGTTTCTGACGGCGGTCGGGTAGGGCCCGCCACCCGTGCGGTCGAGGTTGGCGATCAGCCCATAGCCACTGACGACGAACGGGCCGATGTCGGCCAGGTTCGTCTTCTGCAGCACCGTGTCCTTCAGGTAGTGCGGCACCTCGCGCACCGGCAGCGTCTGGTACCGCGAGGCAGGCATCTTTGGCTTATTCTTGTCGCCACCGCAACCGAGAAGCAGCGTGCAGGATAAGCTCGCGACGAGCAACGGCGACAGACGGGCGAGTTTGGCACGAGGCGTCATGGTGTGTTCCTCCACGGTGGTGCGTCGGGGACGGCTACGGGCAGAATGCGAAAAAATACGACTAAATTCGCTAAAAATCGGCCTAATTACCGTTCTTACACAGGTGCCCAAACCGCCGTTCCCACCTCACTTAAACAGACGCCGCGGCAGCGCTTAGGGTTCGTTCGATTCCGCGGCGTCAGCGGCCGGGGCCTTCTTCGCTCGCTTGGCCTTGGCCGGGGCAGGCGCGCCATTGCCGTTCGTGTCCGCGGGTGGTTTGGCCTCGAGGAACAACCGGCCCTGCCCTGGCACCTCGTAGCGCATCGCGTCAAGCACGGCCTGCGATTCGCTGACGAGCTCGTCGAGCGTCTTGAACTGCCGGTAAACACTGGCGAACCGCACGTAGGCCACCTGGTCCACCCGCCTGAGCTTCTCGGCCACCAGTTGCCCGACGGCAGTTGTCGGCACCTCACGGTCGTAGCTGGCGAAGAGCTCTTCCTCCACCTCGTCCGCAATTCGCAACAGTTCGCTTTCCGGCACGGGGCGCTTGAAGCAGGCCCGTTCGAGGCCGGTCAAAATCTTCTGCCGATCCCACGGCGTGCGCCGGCCGTCCTTTTTCACGACGGTTAGTTTGACGTTTTCCTCGATCCGCTCGTACGTCGTGAACCGCTTGGCGCACCCCATGCACTCGCGGCGCCTGCGGATCGACCGCCCACCATCGCAGGCGCGCGAGTCGATCACCTTCAGGCTCTCCTTGTCGGCATCACAGAAAGGGCAACGCATTACAGCGGGAAAAGTAACGCTTTTGACGAGGAAAGGCAAAAAATGCCGGTTTGATACATCCTATGGGTGACGCGGGGTGATGCGCCACAGCCCATTGGGTGAATTCGGCGTGATGAAAGCGAAGGTTTGAACGTACGGCAGGGGCAACACCTGGATCGTCCCTGCGACGCGCCATCAAGGCACCAGTACACCGATCGGCACGGCGACCGACTGCCGCCGACCGTTGCGGAGGTAGGTCAGCGAGGCCATGCCGTGTCGCAGGGCCAGCGGTGTCCTAGCGGCGCGGTAGTCGGCGAAGGGCATGCCTTCGATACGCTCCAGTTGGTCGCCCACCTTCAGGCCCGCCCGGTCGGCGCCGCTGTTGGGCACGATCGCGATGATCCTGGCGGTGGTCAGGTCGACGTAGTAGCCCGGGCCGACGATGGGCGGCACCACGATTGGCGACTGCGACGACCGCCGAAACGCCACCCGGCCGTTACGCTGGTCAATCGTGACCGCAAAGTGCCGCAGGTACGCGGTGCCGATCACCGGAACGTTGCCCAGCCCGATCTCGGCGATCGGCCGCTCGATGGTGTGCCCCCCGACCGCCACGTCCACCTTCAACCGCGCCCGATCCGACTGGTTCGCCGCCCGTCCGTGATAGAACGTGAACGGCGTGCCGGGCACGGTCTCCTTCGCGCCGGGCACGCTGGCCCGCGCCCAGTTGGGCAACGCCAGGCCAGATGAAAACCCCGTATCTAACAACGTCCACACCTCGCGCCTGCCCACGCGAAGTGGCACCATCGGCCCACCCGTTCGGCTGACCTTCAACGGTAGCACGTCGCGGCCGTTCGGCGCGGGCAGCATGCCGTTCTGGATGATGAGCTGCTGCTTGGGAAAGTCGAACGTCAGCAGCACGTTGCGAAACGCCGGCAGGCCCAGTGCGCCGCTCATGGTGCCGCCGGCGCTGTCGAGGATCGACAGGTCCTGCACGACCGCCTCGAAGTCCTGCAGCATCGCGGCGCTAGCGCCGGTGCCGAGTTGCAGCGTCTCCAGGCGCGCGATGCCCAGCGCTCGCCGAACGTTGCCCCCCGCGTCAACCGACCGCAGGTCCGTCGCCCGCGTCTGCGCCCGCGACCCCGTGGTGAACGCCGGCGACAGCAACGACGAGAACGCGCCCGTATCGACGATCATCTCTCCCGCGAACCCGTTCCCCCGCACCGCCACGCGCGGCGTGCCGACCGTGTCCTCCACGAACGGCACCACCGACAACACCCCGTCGCCCGCCAACCGCGTCCGCGACGGCGTCGCGTCCAACGGCAACACCGGCCCGCAGCCCGCCGGCGCGAGCAGGCCCGCAAGGATCGCGATCGCATGGATAAAACGACTAAACATGCGGGATGTTATTTCTGGTCCCTCTCCCGGTACTCCGGGCGAGGTTGGGTGAGGGTGATTTCGAACTACAGAAGGCCCTCGAATGGGCACGAATCAGCACGAATAAAAAAGACGCAACATTGTATGGCTCATGTTCCTGTTGATTCGTGCTCGTTCGTGGAGAACTCTTCAATCACAAAACGTGCGGCAGTTCGCATCACCCTCACCAAGCCTCTCCCGGAGTACCGGGAGAGGAGCCGGAGGGCCCTGCGACGTCACGGCGGCGTGCTGCCTTTCCGCGTTTCCGCCTTACTAATTCCCGCGCTTCAGGATGTTCCGCAACACCGTGTGCAGGATGCCGCCGTTGCGGTAGTAGTCGACCTCCACAGGGGTATCGATACGGCAGGTGGTCACAAACGTCGTCACCTTGCCGTCTGGCGCGGTCGCCTTCACGATCACGTCCTGCATCGGCTTCAGCTGGTCGCCAAGGCGGACGTCGAACGCTTCTTCGCCGGTCAGGCCGAGCGTGGCGCGGGTCTCGCCCTTCTTATAGACGAGCGGCACGACGCCCATGCCAACCAGGTTGCTGCGGTGAATGCGCTCGAACGACTCGGCGATCACGGCCTTCACGCCCAGCAGGAACGTGCCCTTGGCGGCCCAGTCGCGGCTGCTGCCCATGCCGTAATCCTTGCCGGCGAGAATCACCAGTGGCACGCCGGCGGCTTGGTACTTCATGCTGGCGTCGTAGATCGCCTCGATCAGCTGGCCGTTCTCGCCCGGCTTGCCGAGGTAGCGGGTGACGCCCCCTTCGGTGCCGGGGGCAAGCTGGTTGCGCAGACGGATGTTGGCGAACGTGCCGCGCGTCATCACGCGATCGTTGCCGCGGCGAGCGCCGTAGCTGTTGAAGTCCAGCGGCTTCACGCCGTTGTCCATCAGGAACTTACCCGCCGGGCTGTCCTTCTTAATCGCGCCGGCCGGGGAAATGTGGTCGGTCGTAACGCTGTCACCCACCATCGCCAGCACCCGCGCGCCCTCGATCGGCTTGATCGGGTCCGGCTCAGGCTTCAGGTCGACGAAGAACGGTGGCTCCTGGATGTAGGTGCTGCTTACGTCGAACTCGAACAGCTCACCGCCCCGCACGGGGATCGCGTTCCACTGTTCGTTCTTGCTGCCGACGTTGTCATACTGCTTCGTGAACATCTCCGGCGACAGCGAGGCGGCGACGGTGGAGTTCACCTCCTGCTGGCTCGGCCAGATGTCCTTCAGGAAGACCGGCTGCCCATTCGAATCCGTGCCGAGCGGCTCGGTTTTCAAATCGATGTCCACCGTGCCCGCCAATGCGTACGCCACCACCAACGGCGGGCTCGCAAGAAAGTTGGCCTTCACGTGCGGATTGATGCGACCTTCGAAGTTGCGGTTGCCCGACAGCACCGCCGCCACGACGAGGTCCTTCTCTTCCACCTCGCTGGCGATGTGTTCGGGCAGCGGTCCACTGTTGCCGATGCAGGTCATGCAGCCATAGCCAGTGGTCTGAAAGCCGACTTGGTCGAGATAGGTTTGAAGTCCGGCCTTCTCAAAGTAATCGGTGACGACGCGGCTGCCGGGCGACAGGGACGTCTTCACGAACGCCTTGCTCTTGAGCCCCTTCTCGACCGCCTTCTTGGCCAACAGGCCGGCCGCGATCATCACGTCCGGGTTGCTCGTGTTCGTGCAGCTCGTGATGGCCGCGATGACGACCGAGCCGTTCTTCAACCCATCACCGGCAGTGGTTGTTTCAGCAACCACGCTTTCAACCCCTGTTGAAGATCCCCCACCCACCTGCGCCAGCGCCGGCTTTTTGCTGCTCTTGCTCGCATCGGCAACAGCGCTGGCGAACGCCTTGCGCACGTTGTGCAGTTCCACGCGGTCCTGCGGGCGCTTCGGGCCGGCCAGGCTGGGCACCACGGTCGCCAGATCCAGTTCCAGCACCTGCGTGTAGATCGGCTCGACCTGATCGTTCCGCCACAGCCCCTGCTCCTTGCTGTAGCGTTCGACGAGGTCCACGTGTCCTTCGCTGCGGCCGGTGAGGCGCAGGTAGGTCAGCGTCTGTTCATCCACCGGGAAGAAGCCCATCGTCGCGCCGTATTCCGGGGCCATGTTGGCGATCGTCGCGCGGTCGGCGACGGTCATGTTGGCCAGGCCGGGGCCGTAGAACTCGACGAATTTTTCAACGACGCCGAACGAACGCAAGATCTGCGTGATCGTGAGCACGAGGTCGGTCGCAGTGGCCCCTTCGGGCAGTTGGCCGTGCAGTTTGAAGCCGACGACCTCCGGCGTAACGAGGTAGATCGGCTGGCCGAGCATGCAGGCCTCGGCCTCGATGCCGCCCACGCCCCAGCCCACGACGCCCAGGCCATTGACCATGGTGGTGTGGCTATCGGTGCCGACGAGCGAGTCGGGCATCGCGACGCCGTCCTTCGTATAGACGACCTTCGCGAGGTACTCGAGGTTCACCTGGTGCACGATGCCCGTGGCCGGCGGCACCACGCCAAAGTTGCGGAATGCCTTCTGGCCCCACTTCAAAAACTCGTAACGCTCGCGGTTGCGTTCAAACTCGGTCTTGACGTTGTTGAAGAGGGCGAAGCCCGAACCGTACTCGTCGACCTGCACGCTGTGGTCGATGACGAGGTCGACCGGCACCAGCGGGTTGATCTTCTGCGGGTCGCCCCCCGCCCGCTTCATCGCCGCCCGCATCGCGGCCAGATCGACCACGCAGGGCACGCCGGTGAAGTCCTGCAGGATGACGCGTGCCACCTTGAATGGAACTTCAACCTGCAGCGGCGCGGTCGGGTTCCACTTTACGAGGCGCACGACGTCCTCATCGCTCACGATGAAGTTGTCGACGTTGCGCAGCGTGCTTTCCAGCAACACCTTGATCGAGAACGGCAGCTTCGACAGGTCGCCAACGCCCGCCTTCGACAGCGCGTCCAACCGGCTGATGGTGACCTCGCCGGCTTTGGTGGACAGTTTTGATTCGGAACCGAAGGCGTTGCTGGTGATGGGCATAGTCTGCGAATCTTATGCGCGGGCGACCCCGTATCAAGACGCGTCCCCCCCCGGGCTCTCTTGTAGGACAGGCATTCCTGCCTGTCTCTCCCCCCGCTCTCCCCCCGTATTCCTCATGCACTAACACAACACCCTTCAACCAAAAGAAATGCCTGGCCGCAAAAGCGGCCAGGCCGGTGTGACGACTCGAGTACGTCCGGTTTGTTTAGAAACGCCAGCCCACGGCGACGCCACCGCTGTGGAACAGCAGGTTGTCCGCGGCGTCCTCTAGGGTGGTCAGGGTGGCGCGGTAAAGCAACTTCATGAACAGGTGATCGCCGAAGTCGAACCGTACGCCACCGCCGAAGTTCCCAGCGGGGTTGGTCTCACCGACATCCTCACCCTCACCGTCGCCGCGCCGTTCACCGTTCGTGCTGACGAAGCCGATGCCCCCGGTGATGAACGGCGTGACGGGGCCGTCGATCAGGTACAGGTCGAGGTTCACGTCGCCCGTGACGATCGTGCCATCCTCGATCACAATCTCACCCAGGTTGATGTACTCGAAGTCGCACGGGCCGCCCGCCAGCGTGAAGTTGAGGTTGATGAAGGCGTTGAAGTTGATGCCGAAGCCGGCGCCAAGCATGAAGCTCGGATCGACGTCAAAGCCGGCCTCTCCATCGAACGGGCTCTCGGCGTCGAATCTCGTGTCGTCACCCGTCATGAATCGACCGATGCCGAACACTTCGATGCCTTGCCGCATCTCACTGGCCGATGCCGAGTTGCCGGTCATCGCCATAGCCATCGCCGCCACCACCGAACAGACCGCAGCCTTGCGCAACATATAAGTCCTAACTGATGCTAACGACCGGGAGCACGATCAAGCGGATCGACGAACCGTACGTCTTCCCCTGTCCCCCGAGATCGAAGCGGCGACACGGTACAGAGCACCGAGCCCATCAACAATACCTTTCGGGTGTCGCGCCAGAGCGATTCAGGAATTCAAAGTGTAGATAGCGAAGCGGACGCGGTTAGATGCACTGTATCGCCCCAGTGGGGCTCCCATACCGGCCGTCGAATGCCATCCGATTGCGCTCCATGTCCCTCGCGAACGAGCGACAGCGAAGGGGAGAGATCTCGAATGAGCGGAACCGATCGACCGATCGAGATCCCTCAGGTCGCCGAGGCTCCCGTCGGGATGACGTGGGAGAGCGGTCGCACCTTGCTTTCGTGCGCCAGCGTCTCTGAAAAGCAGGCAATCCCCTTGATGGCACCCAAGAAATACAGTATTTTCTGTTTATACAGAAACAAGGTATCTATGGACCTCACACCGATCCAAGAGAAGTTCATCCTGCACTGGGGAGAGATGGGGACGCGCTGGGGCATCAACCGCACGGTGGCGCAGATCCACGCGTTGCTGTTCATCGCGCCGCAGCCGATGCACGCGGAGGAGATCCAGGAGACGCTGAAGGTCGCGCGGTCCAACGTCAGCACGAGCATCAAGGAACTGCAGGCGTGGGGCGTGGTCAAGAACGTCCACGTGCTGGGCGATCGGCGGGACCACTTCGAGTGCATGAAGGACGTGTGGGAGATGTTCCGCCTGGTCTTAGATGAGCGCAAGCGCCGCGAGACCGACCCCACGCTCGCGCTGCTGCGCGAATGCACCGCCGAGGCTAAGAAGGCCGGGGCCGCCGAGGGATACACGCGCGACCGGTTGGCGGACATGCTCGACTTCTTCGAGACGATGAACTCTTGGTACGACCAGACCCGCCGGTTGCCCACGCCGGCGGTGAAGAAGTTCGTGAACCTGGGCGACAAGGTTGTGAAGTTGCTGGGAGGATCGAAGGAGTCGTAGCGCCGTTCCTTATTTCGCCTCAATTTTCTCTTATGACAGAAATAACAGATAAAACCACCGCCTGATGCCGAGCGACGTAGCACGGCGTCAACCGGTGAAACTCGGAAGGAGTCTGCCATGCTCATCGTTACCTGCTACATCGTTTACCTGGTGATCAGCGTTGCGCTCACGGTGTGGGTGGCGCGCACGTTGCACAAGAACGGCCGCGTCTTCCTCGTCGAAGCGTTTCACGGCAACGAGGCGGTCGCCGACAGTGTGAACCACCTGCTGGTGGTGGGCTTCTACCTGATCAACATCGGTTACGTCACGCTCGCCATGAAGTACGGCCAAAAGCCGACGACCGAGCAGGAGGCGTTCGAGTTCCTCAGCACGAAGATCGGCTTGGTGCTGCTGATCCTGGGCGCCATGCACTTCTTCAACGTCTTCAACTTCGCCAAGATCCGCCGAAAGGGCCGCGCCCATGAAGCGCAGCGGATGGCAATCGCCGACGCCCTTCCGTTGGGCCAACCGACGCCCGCAGTCGCCACGCCCACGCGTGACGCGTAGGCCGAATAGCGCTTTCGCCGCAGGCTGGTCTTGGGGGAGGCCAGCCTGTGGCTTTTTTGGAGGACCGCGATGGATGTCATCACCCAAGTCCGTTGCACAGGGGCGTTGCTCTTCGTGTTGTTCGTCCTGAATTTCTGGTTGCCGCGCTGGTTCGATTGGCGGACCGAGCTGCCACGGATCTCCCGCGTGAACGAGCAGATCGTGCGGTCACACGCGGCGTTCATCGCGCTGATGATCCTGCTCATGTCTGCGATGTGCCTGCTGTTGGCGGAAGATTTGATGCAGCCAACGCGCCTCGCGCGGTCCATCCTTGGCGGTTTGACGCTGTTCTGGTTTCTTCGGCTGCTAGCGCAATGGGTGCTTTACGACTGGTCCCTCTGGCGCGGCCACGGCACCAAGACGTTCGCCCAGATCGTTGCGACGCTCATCTGGCTAGCCGTCACAGCCACGTTCGCCCACGCCTTGTGGACCAACCTGAGCGGGCCAACAGCACGTGCCTTTGCCCTTTAGCTTCGAAAGTCGTAGCTTCGTGTAGCCATGAACCAGCTCACGATCACGCCGTTCGCTCAGCCGTTTGACATCACGATCGCCCCGCCGGGGTCGAAGAGCTTAACCAACCGCGCGATGGTCATGGCGGCGCTGGCGGACGGGACGGCGACGCTGTCGAACGTGCTGATGGCCGACGACACGCGCGTGATGATCGATGGGCTGCGCAAACTCGGGTTCGCGCTCGAGGTCGACGAAGCCACCCGCAAGGTGCGCATCGAAGGGCGCGGGGGGCTCGTGCCAGCGCCCGACGCCGAGCTGTTCTGCGGCAACAGTGGCACGACCATCCGTTTCCTGACCGCTCTCTGCGCCTTGGGCAACGGCGTGTACGCGCTCGACGGTGTCGCCCGCATGCGCCAGCGGCCCATCGCGGCGCTTACCGGGCTGCTGAGACAACTAGGCGCCAACCCGTCACACTCGCCTGAGGCCGATGGCTTCCCGCCCGTGCAGATCGTCGCCAGTGGCCTGCCGGGGGGGACGATTCAGTACGGCAGCGAGGTCTCCAGCCAGTTCCTGTCGGCCATCCTCATGGTCGCGCCTTACGCGCAGACCGAGGTGCAGGTGGAGTTGATCGGC
Organism: Tepidisphaeraceae bacterium; assembly: GCA_035998445.1. NCBI lineage: Bacteria > Pseudomonadati > Planctomycetota > Phycisphaerae > Tepidisphaerales > Tepidisphaeraceae > Tepidisphaeraceae bacterium. The sequence continues at coordinate 71,091 of DASYHQ010000039.1, forward strand.
AAGCAGACGAGTTGGCCGTACATCGCGATGACGATGCAGCTGATGGACGAGTTCGGCGTGACGCCCGAGCTGGTGCGCGACCGCGACACCGGCGAGCCGCACAAGATCATCGTGCCGCAGGGGAAGTACGTGCCGACCGATTACGCGATCGAGCCCGACGCCAGCGCCGCCACCTACTTCCTCGCCGCCGCCGCGAGCCGCAAGGGCGCAAAGGTGACGATCGAGGGGCTCGGCAAGCGCAGCCTGCAGGGCGACGTAGGCTTTGCTGACGTACTACAACAGATGGGCGCCGACCTCGTCTTCGGCCGCGACTTCGTCACCATGATCGGCACGGGCAACCTGCGCGGCATCGACGCCGATCTGTCCAACATGCCCGACGCCGCCCTCACCCTCGCGGTCGTCGCCCTCTTCGCCCGCGGCGAGACGATTATCCGCGGTTTGCACACGCTACGGGTGAAGGAGACCGACCGGCTGGCCGCGCTACAAACGGAACTGACCAAGCTCGGGGCGGAAGTCGAAATCGACGGGGACGCGTTGATCATCACCCCACCCGCCACCCTCCGCCCCGCCACCATCGACACCTACGACGACCACCGCATGGCCATGGCGTTCGCGATTGTCGGCACGGTCGCCGAGGGCGTGACGATCAACGACCCGGCGTGCGTGAATAAGACGTATCCGGAGTTCTTCGAGGATCTGGAGAAACTGCGGGCCGGCGAGGCAGAGCCACGGTAAGCACATCGCAGCGCCCCATGTCATCCCGAGCGGAGAAGGCGACGGGAGGGATCTTGATCGACCGAGCGGCTCTCGTACGAACGAGATCCCTCAGGTCGCCAAGGCTCCCATCGGGATGACAACTTGCGCTGACGGGCTCGCTAACTCGTCTTCCTTGGGATTTGGTGCTTGGTCATTTGTTGGTCATTGGGGCTTGGGATTTGGACTTTCTCCTTATCCCCCAAGGTACGCCTTCTTCACTTCATCATCCTGTAGCAACTTACTAGCCGCATCCGCCCGCACCACTTCGCCGCACTGCAGCACGTAGGCGCGGTCCGCGATCGTCAGCGCCATGTGCGCATTCTGTTCGACCAGGAAGATCGTCACCCCCGCGGCGTTGATTTCTTTGATGATGTCGAAGATCCGCCGGACGATCAGCGGCGCCAGCCCGAGGCTCGGTTCATCCAGCAGCAGCAGTTTCGGCCGAGACATCAACGCCCGCGCGATCGCCAGCATCTGCTGTTCACCGCCGCTGAGCGTGCCGGATTTTTGATCTTTACGTTCGCGCAGAATCGGGAACCGCTCGTACGCCTGTTCCACATCCGCAGCGATCTGGTCCTTGTCGCGCCGCTGGTAAGCGCCCAGCAGGAGGTTGTCGCGCACGGAGAGGTGCGGAAAGACCTGCCGGCCCTCGGGCACGTGAACGATGCCATGGTGCACGATCGTATGAGGCTTTAAGCCGTTCAATTTGAGCTCGCCGTCGCTGCCGCGATCGCCCAGCCATTCCATGCGCCCGCTGTTGGGTTTCAGCAGGCCACTGATCGTTCGCAGCAGCGTCGTTTTACCGGCGCCGTTCGAGCCGATGAGCGTGACGATCTCCCCCGCCCGCACGTCGAGCGAAACACCGTGCAGCGCGCGGATGGCGCCGTACGACACGTCGAGATCGCTCACGCGAAGCAGGACGTTTCGCTCCGTCGCGGTCGGGCCGGCGGCGTCGCTGGGGAGGCGGTCGTTCATGCGGATACCGGTTCTCCCAGGTAGGCCCCGATCACCTTCGGATCGCTCTGCACTTGGGCCGGCGTGCCAATGGCGATGGTCTCGCCGTGGTCCAGCACCGCGATGCGGTCGCAGAGGCTCATGACTAGCCGCATGTCGTGCTCGATCAGCCAGATGCCCACGCCGAATTGCTGGCGGATCTGGCGGATGAGGTGCGTCAGCTCGACCTTCTCGCTGGGGTTCATGCCGGCCGCCGGCTCGTCCAGCAGCAGGATCTTCGGCCCCGTCGCCAGCGCCCGTGCGATTTCTAATCGCCGCTGATCGCCATACGGCAGATTGCGGGCCAGCAGGCTGGCCTTGCCCGACAGCCCCAGCGTGTGCAGCAGTTCCATGCCCCTGCGGCGCATGTCGTCCTGTTCGCGCCGGAACTTCGGGCTGCGGATAATCGTCCCCAGCAGCCCATGCTCGGCCGACCGGTTGTACCCCACGATCACGTTGTCCAGCACCGTCATCTGCCCGAACAGCCGTATGTTCTGAAACGTCCGCGCCAGCCCCGCATGGTTGATCTGCACCGGCGACGCCCCATCGATCCGCTTGCCGTTCAGCGTGATGTGCCCGCTGGTCGGCGCGTACACACCGGTGATGACGTTGAACGCCGTCGTCTTGCCCGCCCCGTTGGGCCCGATCAAGCCGACCAGTTCCCCCGCGTCCACCGCCAACGAGAAATCCGTCAGCGCCCGCAGGCCGCCGAAGCGCACGGAGATGTTGTCGACCTGCAGCAACGGCATATCAAAATCAACCACGAAGACACGAAGTCACAAGGCATCGCTCGAAGGGCCAGACCGCTCTTCGTGCCTTCGCGCCTTCGTGGTTCAACTTTCTTCCTTCGGCACCGGCAGCGGATGTTGTTCCAGCAACGCCACGACTCCGAGGATCAGCACCGTCTGCCCGACGATCATCGCCGCCAGGAACCCCGACCGCACGTGCGGCAGCACGATGGCCGCGGCGCTGGTGGCGGCCGTCACCAGGTAGATGCACAGCACCGCCGTCCGCCGACTCATGCCGCGGGCCACCAGGCGGTGCGAAAAATGGTTCGTGTCGCCCACGAATGGGCTCTTGCCGTTCCGCAGGCGAATGATGCTCACCACCACCAAATCGTACAGCGGCACCGCCAGCACGATCAGTGGCGCCACCACCGCGTACCAACCCGCGCCGAAGTCGGCCCCCGGCGGCAGGAACGTCGTCCGCACCGTCAACACGCCCAGCAGAAACCCCACCACCAGCGACCCCGCATCGCCCATGAAGATGGTGGCCGGCGAAAAGTTGAAGCAGAGAAACCCCAGCAGCGCCCCCAGCAACAAGGCCAGCGCCGCCGCCACGAACCACTGCTGAATCGACAGCGTCGCCACCAGAAACGCCGTCGTGCAGACGGCCGCCACACCGGCGCTCAGGCCGTCCATGTTGTCGAGAAAGTTGAACGCGTTGGTGATGGCCGTGATCCAGAGCACCGTCGCCACGATCGCCAGCACCGATCCGAGGGCCGTCAGGATCCGCAGGTCCGGGAAGGCGACCACGATGGCCGTCGTCACCGCGAGCTGGATGAACAGCTTCGCGTACGGCCCCAGCGCCTCGCGATCGTCGCGCAACCCCATCAGGTGCAGCACGAGCGCCCCGCCCAGAATGCTGAGGACGAGCGGCGTCTGCTCGCGCGCGCCGCCAACGTAAGCGTTGAGAGTTTGGGCCCGTTCCACGAACTCGGCGGGCGCGTCGGGCGGTAGGGATCTGGGCGTCATCAGCCAGACGATCACCAACCCAGCCGCCACCGGCAGCAGAAAGCCCGCCATGATCCCCACGCCTCCACCCAGTGGCTTCGGGTTGTGATGAATCTTGCGATGCCCCGGCTTGTCCACGAACCCAATGCGCGGCGAGATGTGCTTCATCGCCAACGTCACCATCCACGAGACGGCGAACGCGACGAAGATCAACGTGAAAAGCAAAATCGTCATGTGACCGCGCGAAGATACCGGCGGCGGTCATTTGAGGAAAGGAGCGGGCGAGACGAACTTACACGCGTCGCGGCTCGATTACCGTGGCATGGGCGTCTCGCCCATGCGGGTCAGCAGGAGGGAAGACTGGATTTGTTGCAACCACCCCGACTCGATGCAGGCCCCCAACAACATCCCCCGCTTCGACCCAATGCATGGGCGAGACGCCCATGCCACGGCCAATGCCCGCCCCTACACCATCGCCGTTTCGCGGCGTTCATTGCTGGCCGCATCCTTGAACGGCGGGCGCATCGTCAGGCCCAGGCCGGTCAACAGCGCCTTGTCCTCGTCGAAATCATTCGTCGGCGCCAGCGTCAGCATGCGCTTGGTTTCCGATGAGAAGATGCTGTTCGCCCCCGCCATGAAGCACAGCGCCTGCTCAGCGCTCGACAGCGTCGCCCGCCCCGCGCTCAAACGAATCGTCGACTTCGGAAACACGATCCGCGCCGTCGCGATCATGCGAAGGCTCTGCGTGAACGGCACCTCTTCATTCAACTGCAACGGCGTCCCCTCCACGCGCGATAAGATATTGACGGGAACCGATTCCGGCTGCTGCGGCAGGTTCGCCAGGGTACACAGCATGCTCACGCGGTCATCGACCGTTTCGCCCAGCCCGATGATCCCGCCGCTGCAGACCGTCACGTTCGTCTTGCGCACGTTGGCGATCGTGTCCAGCCGATCCTGATACGTGCGCGTGGTGATGATCGTCTCGTAATACTCCGCCGACGTGTCCAGATTGTGGTTGTAGGCGTACAGCCCCGCGTCCTCGAGCTTCTTGGCCTGCTCCTCGGTCAGCATGCCCAGCGTGCAGCAGACTTCCAAGCCCATGTCCGTCACGTCGCGCACCATGTCGAGCACGCGGTCGAACTGTTTGTTGTCGCGCACCTCGCGCCACGCCGCCCCCATGCAGACGCGCGTCACGCCGGCTTCCTTCGCCTTCTGCGCGATCGCCACCACCTCGTCCTTCGGCATCAGCGGGCTGGCCTTCACCTCCGTCTCGTACCGGCTGCTCTGGCTGCAATAGCTGCAGTCCTCCGGGCACCCGCCGGTCTTGATGGAGATGAGTTTGCAGACCTGCACCTCGCGCGGGTCGTGGTGCTGCCGATGCACCGTGGCCGCATCGTAAACGAGGTCCATCAACGGCCGATCGTGTATCGCCCGAATCTCATCCACGGTCCAATCATGACGAACAACTGCAGACATCTTCTCTCCGTTGGTACGACCCGCCCGGCATGATACGGAAAGCCGACGAAAGGGGGAAGTTGACGGGGGAAGTGCGGATTGCGGATTGCGGATTGCGGATTGCGGATTGCGGAAGGATGCACGCGAAACATGCCCGGCGCAAGGGTTCTCTTCCGCGGGACGGGCATTCTTGCCTGTCTTTCTCTCTTCTGTAGGACAGGCATTCCTGCCTGTCTCTCCCCCCGTCCGCCTCTCCCGCCGTATTCTCTCTTCTGTGGCACAGTCATTCTTGCCTGTGTCTCTTCTGCCTTCGACTTCTGGATCTGGTGGGACGGACATTCTTGTCTGTCTCTCTTTTGCAGTTCAGAAGAGACGCGAAGGCGCGAAGGGCGCGAAGCGAACGCGAAGAAGAGAGTCGAACCACAGAGGACTCAGAGAGCACAGAGGCAGGCACAGAGATTATCGTTCTGTATTGGGATTTGGGCCTTGGTCATCTGTTTGGCATTGGGGCTTGGTCATTCCTCTTCCCCGCCCTTCCCCATCACGCCGCCGGCAGCATCGCTGGCGGCGAGCCAGTCACCCCCAACGCCCGCACCGTCCCCTCACTCCCACTCATCACCCGCGTCACGTCGTACTTCCCCTGCCCGACGAACCGTCCCGCGTTCACCTCGTCCAGCCACCGATCGCGCAGTTCCCGCGCCGCCGCGATCAGCCGCGGGTCGGCCTTCTTCGCCTTGCGCTGCGGCTTGGCCTTCACCACCGCCATCGCCGTCGTCTGCAGCGCTGGCGATTCACCGACAACCTCGCTCGCCGCCGCCTCCGTCTGCTCCATCACCGGCGGGCCAAACTGCACGCGCGCCCGCACCGCAGGCTTCACCGATTGCCGATTTGCGATTGCCGATTTGCGATTGGAAGAATCAACCCTTCGCCGCTCCACCGCCTTCTTTTCATCCGGCAATTGGCACTCGACATTCGGCATTCCCTCGCCCTCCGGCAGCACCACCGGCATCGCATCCCGCCAATTCACGCCCGGCGGAATCGGCAGCACGATCCGATCCTCGTTCATCGCCCCGCCCGCCGTCTTGCTCGGAAACCACCACGGCGTTACTTCATCGCCCTGCCGAATGCGCTTCTGCCAGAAGATGTGCGTCCGCGCCGCGCCGCCCTTCCCCTTCGTCCGGCTGCCACTGCGAAACGCCAACGCCACGAACCCCATCGCCTCCCAGAATTGGTTGGCTTCAATATCCTGCGCACACCAACAGCAGTACAGCCTGCACCCGTACGCGCTCCGCTCAAACTGCGCCTTCAACAGCGATGCCGCCACCAGACCACGACGATATGCCGGCACCACGTTCATCTGATAGATCACGCCCACATCGTCGCGCTTGAAGTACTGATCGGCCGCGATCAGATACCCTACGCGTCCCCCCCACGAGCCGGACGCGTCAGCGACGGTCCCGCCCGACGAGCCGGACGCGTCAGCGACGGTCCCGCCAACGCCCCCAGCAACGGAATCGCAAGCACCGGTCGCTAACGCTCGCGGCTCGTGCACTTCCGCCACCAACACATGCCCCGCCCTCACCTTCCCCTCCAACTGCGCCCGCGGCATGAACCCCACCTGCTTCGTGGTTGCCTTCTGCAGCGAATCCATGAACGCCACATCGTCCAGCGTCCCCGCCCGCACGCGCATCTCCACCCGCGGCCGCACGGCCAACAACTGCGACGACGACGACGACGACGACGACGATGTGCTCACCTGCTCCAGCATTTGTAACTCCTGTGGTCCGTGTTCAGTTGCCAGTGGTCAGTTGTCGATCCAACGCCCGCGCGCCAAGCACGCCAAGCACGCCAAGTCAGAAAGAAGAGATCGAGCGAGCCGATTAGATGGCAAAGGACGCCTCCCATCGGGTGCCACGCCCCCGCTCCTCCGTCCTTCCGCCTTCATACTTCAGACTTCATACTTAAGACTTCACCCAAACGGCAGCACCACCGCCGTCACGCCCGCCCACGCCCCGCCGTCGATCGCCACGATGCCGTTGTCCGCCCCCGCCGTCAGCGTGACCGCCCCCGGCACCGGCGGCACCGACTGCGTCACCAGCCCAATCCGCACCGTCGCCGGCCCCTCGAGCGTCGCGCCGCCCGTGCCGATCAGCTGGTCCAACATCGCCCCCGGATCGTTCACGATGATCGCCGCCCCATCGATCGCATCCACGTCGATCGCCCTGCTGAACGTCAACGTCAACACAAGGTCCACCTCGCCGTCGTACACCGCCGAC